>JBFGRM010000025.1:0-18782 GCA_041563675.1 Nitrospiraceae bacterium
CACTGCGATATGGCGGATCTCGAACCACTTCGCCGCCGTCGGGGCATACTCCCGATAGGCCTCGGCCGCGCTCCACCCGAGGGCGGCCAACAGGCTGAGACAGAGGCAGACGCTCGCGCCGATTCTCCACGCAGGACCCGGACGGCGGCGGGATCGGGTGACGCGGGGTGGCTTGCCCGACCGAGCCCGCGTCGAGAACATCCGCCTGAAGAACCCGAATCGTCCTGAGGTGCGACGGTGTGACACATTCATCACTGCGTCCTCCTGTCCAACAGCATTCGTGCCGAGTGCGCCCGGCCTACGCGGTGCGCGCTCGTCGGAGCGCGGATTCCAGTATCCGTTCGGTCAACGAGTCGTAGTCGATGCCCACCTTGGCCGCGGCCATCGGCAGCAGGCTCGTTTCGGTCATCCCGGGGACGGTGTTGACCTCGAGGACGTAGGGACGCCCGCGTGGAGTCACGCGGAAGTCCACGCGTGCCGCGCCGTCGCACTCGAGGATCGCAAAGCAGCGGACGGCCAGGATTTCCAACTGCTTCCTCAAGCGAGCCGGCAGGGGGGCCGGACATTTGTATTGCGACCGACCCTTCTCGTACTTGGCGGCGAAGTCGTAGAAGCCGTCCGGCGCCACGATCTCGATGGTCGGCAAGGCGACCGGCTTGTGCGGCTCGCCGAGCACCGACACCGTCACCTCGTGTCCGGGGATGTAGGGCTCCACCAGAGCCTCGCTGTCGTAATGATGCGCCAAGCGGAGGGCGGCCGCCCATTGCGCGGGTTTTCGCACGATCGAGATTCCGAAGGTGGACCCCTGCGTCGCCGGCTTGATGACCACCGGCCAGCCGGACTTCCGGCGTGGCGGACGTGCTACCGCGGTGCCCTCATCGGTTCGCCTGATGACGCGCCCTTCGGGAACCCGAATACCGTGGTACCCCAGCAAGGCTTTGGCGGCATGCTTGTGCAGGGCGATGGCGCTGGCTCTCACGTTCGACCCCGTGTAGGGAATCCCCATGATCTCGAGCAGACCCTGCATGGTCCCGTCCTCACCGCCGGGCCCGTGCAGAGCGATGAAGGCAATCTCGATCTTCCTGTTGCGAAGCTGCTCGGGCAGCGCGGCATCCACGTCGAGGGCGACGGCATCGTAGCCGCGGCGAAGCAGCGCCGCGTGGATCGCGGTCCCCGACTTCAGCGAGATCTCGCGCTCGGCCGACTGGCCGCCCATCAGGACACCGATGCGCATTTGGGTCAGTGGCATGCTCGGTCCGTCGTAATTGGGTAAGTGGGTAAATAGGTAAGTGGGTAATTCCGCAATTACCTATTTACCCACTTACCTATTTACGTTCCCTGAGGTTCTCACCGACGATTTTCAGCTCCAGTTGCAGGGTCTTGCCGGTCTTTCGCTTCACGGCGCCCCGCACCTTTCGGATCAGCGCTAGGACATCGGCCGCCCGTGCGCGCCCCAGGTTGACCACGAAATTGGCGTGCTTGGGCGAGACCTGCGCATCGCCGATGCGCACCCCCTTCATGCCCGCGGCCTCGACCAGCTTCCCCGCGGAGGCTTCCTCGAGGTTCTTGAAGACACAGCCCGCATTGGGCAGGGTCAGGGGTTGCGTCGCCTTGCGATAGTGCAGGTAGTCCTTCACCACCTTGCCGATCTGCTCACGCGTGGCCGACTTGAGCTGCAGCCAGACACCGGCGATCACGCCCCTTGGGACTTTGGCGCGGCGGTAACCGAAGCGCAGGGCGGAGGCGGGATAGTCAGCGACAACGCCCCTGGGGCTCACGACGCGCACCGCCTTCACGGCGCTTCTCATTTCACCCAGCCTCGTGCCCGCGTTCATGACCACGCAGCCGGCGACCGTTCCTGGAATTCCCGCCGCCCACTCGAGCCCGGACAGCGCGCGCTTGGCCGCAGACTGCATGAGGCTCGGCATCCCCACCCCGGCTTCCGCGTAGAGCACCCCATCTCCTTCGTCGGTGATTCGGGTGAGCTGGGAGAGGCTCACGACCACGCCGCGTATCCCCCCATCCCGAACGAGCAGATTGGTCCCGCCGACCACGAAGACCGGGCACTTGGCGCGATCCGCCTGTTTGAGCAACCGCACCAAGGCATCCAGATCCTTGGGCACGACCAGCACGTCGGCAGGACCGCCGATCCGAAAGGACGTGTAGTCGCGCAGCGGCGCATTGAAGCGCACCTCCCCCGCCACGCCGTCGACGACGTCACGAAGGTTCCACTTGCGGCTCGCCTTCCGTCGCATGCTTGCCCCACTGACGCTCCTACGTCCCGGCGCGATCCCAGTCAGGCCTCCGGTGGTGACTGATCCAGCTGCTCGAGCAACTCCTTGCCCGCCTTCCAGATGTCGCCGGCGCCGAGGGTGATGACAAAATCCCCAGGGCGCAGGACAGGACGGACTTGCGCCGCGAGGTCCTGCTTCCTCGCCACCCAAGTGACATCGGGATGACCCGCCTCGCGCACGGTCGACGCCAGCCGCTCGCCGGTCACCCCCGGGATCTCCTCCTCACCGGCTGCATAGATCTCGGTGACGAACAGGACGTCGGCGAGATCGAAGGCGTGGGCAAAGTCCTCCAATAAGTCACGGGTCCGGGTGTACCGATGCGGCTGAAACAGGACGACCACGCGGCGATTCCAGCCCTGCTTGACCGCCGAGAGGGTCGCCCGGATTTCCGTGGGGTGATGGCCGTAGTCGTCCATGATCGTGACGCCCGCACGCTCGCCCCGCAGCTCGAACCGGCGCTCCACACCCGAGAAGGTGTTGAGGCCCTTCCGGATCAGATCGACGGGGATTTCGAGCTCCAAGCCGATGGCGATGGCCGATAAGGCGTTCAACACGTTGTGCAGGCCGGGGATCGCCAGCCGAAATGGTCCCAGGCTCTTGCCCCGGAAATGGGCGCGGAACTCGGCCCCCCATTCCTTGAGGGCAATATCCGTCGCGCGAAAGTCGGGCGCCGGACCCCCGTCGCCGTCGCCCAGGCCGTAGGTCTGGTAGCGTTTGACGATGTGGGGAAGCAGCGCGCGGATCCGCTCGTCATCTATGCAGAGGACCGCGAGCCCGTAGAAGGGAATGCGGTTGATGAAATCCAGGAAGCTCTGCTCGAGGCGCTCCATCGTGCCGTAGAAATCCAGGTGCTCCCGGTCGATGTTCGTGACGGTCACGATCGAGGGGGAAAGGCGCAAAAACGATCCATCGCTCTCGTCCGCTTCGGCCACGAGAAAATCGCCGCGCCCCAGCCGTGCATGGCTGCCCAAGGCGGTCACCTTGCCGCCGACCACAAATGTCGGATCGAGCCCGCCCTGCGCGAGGACCACGGCGACCATGGAGGTGGTCGTCGTCTTTCCGTGCGCGCCGGCAATGGCGATGCCGTACTTGAGGCGCATCAACTCGGCCAGCATCTCGGCCCGGGGAATGACGGGAATCAAGCGATCCCGCGCGGCGAGGACCTCCGGGTTCGTCAGGGACACCGCGGAAGAGACGACCACGACCTGGGCTTCGCCGATGTTGGATGCCTGGTGGCCGAGGAAGATGCGGCCCCCCAGCTCCTCCAGCCGCTTCGTGGTTTCGGACGGGCTGAGATCGGACCCGGTCACTTTGTACCCCAGCGTGAGGAGTACCTCGGCGATCCCGCTCATCCCCGATCCGCCAATGCCGACCAGGTGGATGTGTTGAATCTTTCGAAACATGCTTACCTCATCAATCGGAAAAGGGTTCGTATCGCGTCCATTGCGTCAGTCGCGTCTCCAGCGTCCATCGAGTCCATCGGGTCTCTCGGGTCCCTCGGGTCGGTTCGTGCGTACTTTTTCTGTCATTCCCGCGGAAGCGGGAATCCAGGCCGCCGTCCGGTGACGACCGCGGGCCTGTGGCGCCAAGATGGATGCCCGCCAGAAACCGCGGGCACGACGAGTAAGAAAGCTCCCTCTTCTCCCTCCCCCCTTCTGGCGCTCTTGACGCAACCGACGCGACGAACGCGACAGGTGCTAGAGATGCTTTCCGGCCGCCTTGTGTTCGACGAGCGCGATGCATTCCGTAACGATGACCCGTGCCGCGTCGATCCGGCCGAGGCTCCGGCTCCGCTCGCTCATCCCGGCGAGCCGCTGCGGATCCGAGAGCAAGGCCACGATCGTGGACGCCAGTCGCTCGCCCGTGAGCTCACCCTGCGGGATGACGACCGCGGCGCCGGCGGCTTCCAGCACGCGCGCGTTCTTCATTTGATGATCATAGATCGCCTGCGGCAGCGGCACGAGCACCGCCGCTCGCCCGCAGGCGGTCAGCTCCGCCAGGGTCATCGCGCCCGACCTCGAGACCACCAGCGCCGCCCGTCGCAGCCATCGCGGCAAGTCATACAAGAACGGGACCACCGTGGCCCGGTGCCCGGCCGACGCGTAGGCCTCCTGCACCAGCGGCTGATCCGTCTCGCCGGTCTGATGCACGATGGTCAGCCGATCCTTGAGCGCCGCGAGTCGCGGGATGGCCTCGACGACCGCCTGATTGATCGCCCGGGCTCCCTGGCTTCCGCCGAAGATCAGCAGGAGCGGCCGTTCGGAGCCGGCCGGCTCGAGGACCGCAGCCTCGGAGCCGATAAACTCCTCCCTGACTGGCGAGCCCACGACCCGCACTCTCGATGAGCGAAGGTGCGCCGCGGCCGACTCGAAGGCCAGGAACACGCGGTCGGCCAAGGGGCTCAGCGCCTTGTTGGCCATCCCCGGATAGGCGTTCGGCTCGAGCAACACCAGCGGGGTTCGGCGAAGCCAGGCCGCGAGGACCACCGCCGGGCTCGTGTACCCGCCGACCGAGATGACCAGATCCGCCTTGCGGCGCGACAACAGCCTGACCGACTGCCAGAGTCCCCGCGGGAGTGCCAGCACTCCCCGCATCGCTCCCCACAGCCCCACCCCCATGAAGGGCTGCGCGGAGATCAGCACGAGCGGAAACCCCTCGTGGGCAAGCACCTTGGTCTCGAGGCCCCGCGGCGTTCCGACGAATACGAGCTCCGACCCCGGACGCTGGCGGAGGAACTCCCGAGCGAGGGCGATGGCCGGATAGAGATGTCCGCCGGTCCCCCCCGCCGCGATGACCACATGCATGGGCTGTTCGCTCTCCGTCACGAAAAAGGTCCATAGCCACCATGCTGCCGACCCGCCCGACGGTCCCGCGAGATGCTCAACAAGATCCCGACGCCGATCATCGTCACCACGAGCGAGGAGCCTCCGTAGCTGACCAACGGCAAGGTCATGCCCTTGGTGGGCAGCAACCCGGTTGCCACACCGGCATTGATGAGGGCCTGCAGGCCGATCAGGAGCGTGATGCCATGCGCCAGATGGCGGCCGAACGGATGCCGTGCGCGGTCCGCAATGCGGAATCCGCGGATGACCAGGAGTGCAAAGAGGACCATAATGCCCGCTGTTCCGATCAAGCCAAGCTCCTCCCCGACGAGGGCCAGGACGAAGTCCGTGTGGGCCTCGGGAAGGAAGAACAGTTTCTGTTTGCTTTCGCCCAGCCCCACTCCGAAGGCGCCGCCGTTGCCGAAGGCCAAGAACGACTGCGTGACCTGGAATCCCGCGTCCTGCGGGTCTTTCCACGGGGCGAGGAAGGTAAGCAGACGTTGCCGCCGGTACTCGGAGGCCCAGACCGCGGCGGCCGCCACCGGCAAGGCCAGCAGGAGGAGGGCCAGAAGGTGGGTGACCCGAGCCCCGCCCAGGAACAACAGCAGCGCGGTCATCAGCCCGATGATCACCACCGTGCCCAAATCCGGCTGGCGCAGAATGAGCCCTCCGACGACGCCCACCACCAGCAAGGGCGGCAAGAGCCCGGACCAGAAGGAGTCCAGCCTCCCTTCCTTTTTCGTCACGTAGGCCGCGAGGTACAACACCACGACCAGTTTCGCCATCTCCGCCGGCTGCACGGACATGGGCCCGAGCTTGATCCACCGCCTGGCGCCCTTGACCATGGATCCGATCGACGGCACGAGCACCACGATCAAAAGGGCGATCGTCAGGCCGAGCAGCGGCCACGCGAGCTTTTGCCAGACCATGTAATCGGTGCGTGACGCCAGGTGAAGCAGCAAGAATCCGACCACGAGCCAGGCCATCTGGCGCTTGAGAAAATAGATCGAATCCTGGAACCGGTTGTCGGCGACGACCGCGCTCGCGCTGAACACCATCACCAGGCCGAATACCGCCAAAATCAGGATGATGGCCAGCACGAGCCCGTCGACCGACGCGTTCTTCCGCGAGCCCTGTGAGGACCACGGCCACGACAGGGCCGCGGCGCTCGATCCCCCTCCCCGACGGGACATTCATGGCCTCCTCGACATCAAAGTAAGACTCGTGATTTGGTAATTGGGTAAGTGGGTAATTAGGTAATTGCGGAGTTACCTAATTTCCCACTTACCTGGCTCTATTCCGGTAATGCCTTGACCAGTGCCGTAAACTGCCGGCCCCGGTCCTCATAGTCGGTGAACATGTCGAAGCTGGCGCAGGCCGGGGAGAGCAACACCACGTCCCCCGTCGTGGCCCGCCCGTCGGCCACCTCGACCGCCTGCGCGAGGGAGCGGACGTGCTGCACCCGATCGAACGGCTTCAGCACCTGCTCGAGTCGCGACGCCGCCTCTCCGATCAGGAGCAAGAGCTTCACCTTCCGCGTCACGGCATCGCGCAAGGGCAGGAAGTCAGCACCCTTGTCGCGCCCGCCGGCGATGAGCACGACGGGAGTCTCGACGCTTTCCAGCGCCTTCAACGTGGCGTCGACATTCGTGGCCTTCGAGTCGTCGATGAATCGCACGCCCCGGCGCTGTCGCACCGTCTGCATCGCGTGGTCCAAGCCGGTGAACGTGCGTGCAACCTCGCGGACCGCCGAGGCGGCGCAGCCGGAGAGACGGGCCAGTGTCGAGGCCGCCATGACATTGGCGCGGTTGTGGATCCCGGCGGCGGCCACCTCGTCGACGCGACACAGGTCTTCGTCCGCATGGGGCAGCCTGATCCGGATCACCCCGTCCTTCACATAGCTGCCGCCGGTCACTTCAGGCGCAAGCGGCTGCGTCAGGCTGAACCCGAGCAGCGCGGCGCGCGTCGCCCGACGGAGACTCCACGCCACATCATCCTGATTCAGCAACGCGTAATCTCCCTTGCCTTGATTCTGGAAGATCCGCGCCTTGGCCGCCGCGTAGGCGTCCCAGCTCGGGTAGCGATCCATGTGGTCCCGTGAGATGTTGAGGACAGCGGCGACCCAGGGGTGAAAGCGCTCGATCGTTTCGAGCTGAAAACTGGACACCTCGGTGACGACGAGCTGGTACGGGCTCTCCGCCGCGCCCCCGGCACGGGCTCGGAGATCCGCCAGCGCCGCCTCAGAGAGAGGCGTCCCGAGATTGCCCCCGACGAATGCGCGGACCCCGCCCGCCTCCAGCATCTTGCCGAGTACGGTGACCGTGGTGCTCTTGCCGTTCGTACCGGTCACGGCGATCACGGGCGCGCGGACATGGGTGGACGCGAGCTCCAGCTCGCCGATCACCGGCACGCCGCGCCGCCGTGCGCGCTCAAGCATCTCCAGGCCGGAAGGCACACCCGGGCTGATCACGACCACCTCCGCCTCCTCGAGGGCACGTTCGTAGGCCGATCCCATCACCACCTGGACCGCAGCGCGATCCACGTGGTCGAGCATCGAGGCCAGCGCGGTCTCTTCTTGTCGATCAGCGACGGTCACTCGCGCCCCGAGGGTCTGCAGCAGCCGCGCCGCACCCACACCGCTCCGTCCCAGGCCCAAAACGGTCACGTGTTTACCCTGTACGTCCATAAACGTGTCGGAGGGGTCAGGGGTCAGCGGCGCGGGGTCAGCGGCAAGACAAGTGTGATTTCGATTCGTCTCATGCTGTACCTTCCCCCAGCTCTGACGCCTCACTCCTTACCCCTTACGTCTTCCCCCGGCCGCTCATCCCTGACGCCTTCCCCCTAACCCCTGACCGCTGACCCCCGACCCTTTTTCCTATCTGAGCTTGAGCGTGCTGAGGCTGAGCAGTGCCAGCAGGATCGCAATGATCCACAGGCGCACGACCACCTTCGGCTCCTCCCAACCCTTCATCTCGAAATGATGGTGGATCGGGGCCATCAAGAAGATGCGCTTTCCCCTCGACTTGAACGACAGGACCTGGAAGATCACCGAGATGGCCTCGATCACGAAGACGCCGCCCACCAGCAGCAGCAGCAATTCGTGCTTGCTGATCACCGCGACCGTCCCCAGCGCGGCGCCCAACGGAAGCGAGCCCACGTCGCCCATGAAGACGGAGGCGGGGTAGGTGTTGAACCAGAGGAAGCCGAGGCTCGCGCCGAAGATCGCCGCGGTAAAGACCGCCACCTCGCCCGCGCCGTCGATGTATGGGATCAGCAGGTAGTCCGAGATGATGCGGTTGCCGGCCACGTAAGCCACGATCGTGTACGCAATGGAGGCGATCATGACGGGACCGATGGCCAGTCCGTCGAGCCCGTCCGTCAAGTTCACCGCGTTCGAGCTTCCCACGATGACCAGCACGGCGAAGAGCACGTACAAGGCGCCGAGGTCCGGCGTGAAATCCTTGAAGAACGGGACGCTGAGCTGCGTGGAATAATCCACCTGGGTGAAGAGAAAGAGGGCAATTCCCAGCGCGAGGAGCCCCTGCCCGAGAAGCTTCTGCCAGGCGTAGAGCCCGCGTGATTGTCCTTTGCGAAACTTCAGGTAATCATCGATGAATCCGATGAGACCGAACATCAAGGTGGCGAACATGACGAGCCAGACATAGCGATTGGCGATGTTCGCCCACAGCAAGGTGGACAAGACCACCGCAAAGAGGATGAGCAGCCCCCCCATCGTCGGCGTCCCGGTCTTGGTGAGGTGACGGGTCGGCCCGTCATCGCGAACTCGCTGTCCCAATCGCATCTCCTGCAGCTTGCGGATCAGCGCCGGCGCCAGCACGAAGGCCACCAGGAAGGCCGTCACCGCCGCATAGATGATCCGAAAGCTCAGATAGCGAAAGACATTGAAGATCTGGAACTCGGTGTGCAGCGGATAAAGCCAGATATACAGCATGGTCTTCCGTTAATCTCCGACAGCTGATGAGCGGGGCGTCATCGTTGCCGAAGCGCCTCCACCACACTTTCCAGGCGCATTCCCCGCGAGGCCTTCACGAGCACGACGTCCCCCTTCCGCGCCAATCTCGCGGCGAGCTGGCCGGCTTCCTCGGCATCAGCCGCTTCGTGAATCTGATCGGCGCGCATCCCGCCAGCGCGGGCTCCCTCCGCGATCGCCCGGCCGAGCGTGCCCGCCACGATCAGCGTGGAGACGCGCCGCCTCCCCACATGTGCGCCCACCTGTCGGTGCAACGCCTGGGTCTCCGGGCCGAGCTCCAGCATGTCGCCGAGGACGGCGATGCTCCGTCCCGAGCCTGCCAAGGCCGCAAGCAGATCGATCGCGACCTCCATCGAGGCGGGATTGGCGTTGTAACAATCGTCCACGACCCGCACGCCGCGCATGGTGATGACCTGCGAGCGCATCGCGGCCGGCTTGAAGCGCGCCAGCCCCTTCACGATCGCCGCAGCGCTGACTCCGAGCGCATGACCCACCGCCGCCGCGCCAAGGGCGTTGGCGAGGTTGTGCAGACCATGGGCGGGCAGCGTCACACGAACGCCGCGCGTGCGCCCCGGGAGCACCAGGTGGAATCTCAGGCCCTGTCGCGCATCGTGCTCGACGTCGACGGCGCGCACCTGGGCCTGCTCGGACAGGCCGAACGCGACGACACGACCGGATGCGCGCGCTGCGAGCACGCCGTAGAAATCGTCATCCGCATTGAGCACGAGCGCGCCGTCCGCGGGGATGAAGTCGAGCAACTCGCCCTTCGCGCGGGCGGATGTCTCAAGGGTGCCGAAGAACTCGAGATGATCGGGACCGATATTCGTGATGATCCCCACGGTGGGCTGGGCGATCTCGCAGAGCCGCGTGGTTTGCCCCGGATGGTCGACCCCCATCTCGATGACCGCCGCGCGATGTCCTGCGTGCAGCCTGAGCAGCGTGCGGGGCACGCCGACGCGATTGTTGAGGTTGCCTTCGGTCTTGAGCGTCCGCCAACGCTGCATCAGGACATCCGCGATCATGTCCTTCGTGGTCGTCTTTCCGTTGCTCCCCGTGACGGCAATGACGGGGATCGCGAAGCGCCGCCGGTGAAAGGCCGCAAGGTCTTGATACGCACGCAGGGTGTCGGGCACCTCCAGCAGCCACGAACGGGCCGGCGGTCGGGGGTCCAGCGTGGCCCCGCGTTGGACCAAGGCCCCGATGGCGCCTCGGCGCAGTGCGGCGGCGACGAAGCGGTGTCCGTCGAACCGCTCGCCGGCAAGGGGCAGAAACACGTCCCCCGTCCGAACATCGCGGGAATCCGTGCAGAGCCGGCGGATGCCGCCACGTACCTTGGGACGACCGGCCAGCTCGCGGGCGCCGGTCACCTTGACGATCTCCTCGAACGAAAAGAGCGGCATGAATGGCTCCACCGACGCGGCGCCGGACAGCACGAAGTGCAGGGCGGTCACGACCTCACCAACTTGAGCGCGGCCCGCGCCACCTCGCGATCATCGAAGTGATGGCGTTGCGTCCCGACGATCTGGTAATCCTCGTGGCCCTTGCCGGCGATGAGGACGATGTCCCCTCTCTTGGCCTCCTGCACGGCCGCCTCGATCGCGCGGCGACGGTCCGGCAGGACCTCGTAACGAAATCCCGGCGCCGTCTCCTTTCGGCCGATCGCATCCCGCACGCCAGCCTCGACTTCCTTCACAATCGCCTTCGGATCCTCGGTCCTTGGGTTGTCCGAGGTCAGAAAGACCACGTCACTTCCCACGGCCGCCGCCCGTCCCATCTTTGGCCTCTTGCCCCGGTCGCGATCGCCGCCGCACCCGACCACGGTGATAATGCGACCCGTCTTCAGCGTCTGCGCGGCCGCGAGCAACCGGATCAGCGCATCCTCGGTATGCGCGTAGTCGACGACGACCGTGAAATCCTGCCCGCCCTCGACGCGCTCGAACCGACCCGGGATGTTGGGCACGGCCTGGATCCCGCGCTGGATGGTGTCCGGCGTCAGCCCCTGGTGCAGGCCGACACCGATCGCGGCCAAAAGATTGTAGACGTTGTGCTCGCCGACCAAGCGACTGGCAACCTCGAAACGTCCCTTCGGCGTCACCGCAACGAAGCGCGTGCCCTCAAGGCCGAGCTCAACCTGCTCCGCGCGGATGTCCGCGGGCGATCGGATGGCATAGGTCCAGACCGGAACCGAGCAGGCGTCGCGCACGCGGTCACCGCGGGGATCGTCGATGTTGACGATCGCGCGCTTCGGGCCGCTTTTGCGCCCCGGGTCACCGAGCCCCGTGAACAGTTTGAGCTTGGCCTGAAAGTACTCGTCCATGTCGGCGTGGAAGTCCAGGTGGTCCTGCGTGAGGTTGGTGTAGACGGCGACATCGAACTCGCAGCCGATGGTGCGATCCAGCGCGAGCGCATGGGATGAGACTTCCATGACCGCGGCAGCCATTCCTGCCTCCACCATTCTTTTGAGCAGGAGCTGAAACTCCGCCGCCTCGGGTGTCGTATGCGGCGCCGGGAGCTTCTCCGCGCCGATCAGGTAGGCGACGGTACCGATCAACCCGACCTGGTTCCCCGCGGCCTCAAGGATGCCGCGGCACAGATAGGTCACGGTCGTCTTTCCGTTCGTCCCCGTCACGCCAATCATGGTCAGACGCGCGGACGGGTCGCCGTACAGACGAGCGGCGAGCAGGCCCAGCGCCCGCCGCGTATCGGCGACGCGCACCGCGGGAACCGCCGGGATCCCGCGGACCGGGCTCGTGCCCGGCACGCAGTCTGCGAGGTCTCGCTGCACGACCAGGCCGGCCGCACCGCCGCTCACCGCCTTGGCGATGAACTCATGGCCGTCGACCTGTCCGCCCCTGAGCGCGACGAACAGGCTGCCCGTTTGGATGCGCCTCGAATCGTCCGTGATGTGGACTATGTTGACGCCCAGATCGCCGCGGCGGTCGAGAATCGCCAGCCGATCCTCGAGGGGCGCGATGAGATCCTGCAACGTCATACTCCTAGCCGACGGGAACGAGTTCCTGTGCCACTTCGATCGGGCTTCGTGTCATCACTCCCAGGTACGGCAGGACCTGTTCGGCGATACGCCGGAACACCGGCGCCGCCACGACCCCGCCCCAGGCCTCCCCTTGAGGCTCATCGAGGATCACCACGATGGCGATCCGGGGCTCGTCCGCCGGCACATAGCCCACGAAAGACGCGATGAACAGCGTGTCCGAATAGGCTCGTGTCTCGGGATCGATTTTCTGCGCCGTCCCCGTCTTGCCCGCGACGCGATACCCAGGGACCGAGGCTCCCCTGCCCGTCCCCTCGGCGACGGCGCGCTCGAGTATTCCGTTCAGCACCTGGACCGTCTCGCGAGACACCGGACGCCGTCTGACCCGGGGCTGCGCCTGGAACGTGACCTCGCCCGCGCCGTCGCGAATCTCCGCCACGACGTAGGGTTTCATCAGCCAGCCGCCGTTGGCCACCGCCGCGGTCGCCGTCAGCAATTGAATCGGCGTCACCGCCACCTCCTGACCGATCGCCACCGACGCCAGGGTGCGCCGGCCCCAGGCCGGCGGGGCCTTGACCAGGCCGGCAGACTCACCGGGCAGGTCGATCTCGGTGCCGTCCCCGAACCCGAACGCGCGGAAGTACCGGTAGAGCTCTTCGTCCCCGACCGCCATCGCCGCCTTGACGGACCCGATGTTGCTCGATCGCTCGATCACCTGAGAGAACGTGAGCCAGCCCATCTCCTTGTGGTCATGGAGCACCGTGTTGGCGACGACCATGCGGCCGTTCTCGCAAAACACAAGCGTGCTGGGCGTCATGACCTTCTCCTCGAGGGCGGCTGCCGCGAGGAAGATCTTCATGGTGGAGCCCGGCTCGTAGACGTCGGTCACGGCGCGGTTCCGCCAGTCGGAGGGGGTCAGACCGCGCACCCGATTGAGATCGAACCTGGGGTTGATGGCCATGGCAAGCACGGCGCCGGTCCGCGGCTCCATCACGATAACCGTGCCGCCCTTCGCACCGTGTTCCTCGACGGCGTCCCCGAGCTCCTTCTCGGCGATGTACTGGACGACCTCGTCGATCGTCAGCGTGACGTTGTGGCCGGTGGACGGCGGCACGGCGGCCGACTCTTGAGGAAAGACCGGCCGGCCCATGGCGTCCCGCTGGACGACCACCATCTGCTTCTTCCCGTGCAGGTGCGAGTCATATTGGAGCTCCAACCCCTCGAGCCCTTGATTGTCCATCCCGGCGAAGCCAAGGACGTGGGACAGCAGGGATCCTTTGGGATAGTAGCGGCGGCCCTCCATCACCATTCCCACACCGTCCGGGTTGATGCGTTTGAGCTGGCGACCACGATCTGGGTCCAATTTCCGCGCCAGCCAGACGAAGCTGCGCGAACCGCTGAGCTTGCGCCGCACCTCGGCGACCGGACGGCGCACGACCGGGGCCACCTGTCGGGCGACGCGTGCGGGGTCGTCGACTTGGGTCGGCATTCCAAAGACCGAGGGCACCTCCACGTTCATCGCAAGGATCTTGCCATGCCGGTCCAGGATGGAGCCCCGCGAGCCGTCGACCGTGACGACTTTTCGGTGTTGGCGCTCCGCCTTGACGGAGAGATCCGCGGCCTGCAGGACCTGGAGGTTGACGAGGCGCACCAGGACCAAGGCGAACCCGACCAGCAGGCAGCCCGCCGTCAGGAACCGACGGATCCGCGGCCGGGCGGACGCCATCAGCGGCCCCCTCGGAGGACGTCATGCCGGGCGAGCCGTACCTCGAAGGGGGGCGGCGGCTGGCCGGTGGGAGCCTTCGGGTTGAGGCTCACCAGGACCACCTCCCCTGGCTGCGGCTGACGCATGTTCAGCTGCGTGCTCGCAAGACGGGCGATCCGCTCGGGCGAGGTCAGCGCGGACACCTTCACCCGGAGCTCGTGGTTCTCGCGCTGGAGCACGGTCTGCCGTGCTTTGAGCTGCTGAATGTCATACCCCACGCGAACCAGATCCACCCGCTGCCACACATAGAGCAGCAGCACGCTGATGACTGCGAGGGCGGCGATCAGGCGCATAGACGGTCTCCCTTGTTGAGCCGCTCCGCCGCGCGCAGCTTCGCGCTCCGCGCGCGTGGATTGCGGCGTCGCTCCGCTTCGGAGGCGCGTTGCGGTTTCTTGGTCAAGATGCGGAGCCGCGGCTGCTGCCCGCGGGCAAGCTCGGCGAGGGTTCGTTTGGCGATGCGATCCTCGAGCGAATGGAAGGAAATGATGCACAGGCGTCCCCCGGGAGCCAGCACCTCGGCGGCGTCTCGAAAGACCTGGTCGAGCCCATCCAGCTCCCGATTGACCACGATGCGGAGCGCCTGGAAGGTGCGCGTGGCGCAATGGATCCGACCGTGGCGATAGGCCGGTGGCACCGACTCACGGATGGCGGCGACAAGCTCGCCCGTCGTCGTCAGCGGCTGATGCTGGCTCGCCCTGACGATGCCCCGGGCGATCCGGCGCGCAAACCGCTCTTCCCCATGGCGAAAGATCACGTCGGCCAGCTCTGTCTCGGACAGCTCGGACAGCAGGTCCGCAGCCGTGGGTCCGGTGGACTGATCCATGCGCATGTCCAGCGGGCCGTCCGACGCGAAACTGAAGCCCCGTGCCGGGCTGTCGAGTTGCGGTGATGAGACACCGAGATCGAAGATCACCCCGTGAACCTCAACGACGCCAACGGAAGCCAGATGCCGTTTCAGGTCTCCGAAGTTACCCTTGAGCAGCCGGACGCGCGACCCGAATCCCTGCAGCCGCTCCTGGCTCCTCGTAATGGCCTCGGCATCGCGATCGATGCCGACCAGAAGGCCGCGAGGACCCGTCCGCTCCAGGATCCGGGCGGCCAGGCCGCCCGATCCGACCGTGCAATCCACATAGTTCCGGTCCGACTCGCAGGCCAACCACGTCAAAACCTCGTTCGCGAGGACCGGAACGTGTGATTCACCCTGATTTTCCGAGCAGATATCATTGCCTACCACTTTTTCCCACTTTTTGGGCGAAGTATACAACTTGAGCCAGCCTTGTCAACAAAATTCTATGGCTTTCTCAAATACTTTGAACGGATTAGACGTGTCCGCCCCCATCCCATTGGGCCCGGCCGGCGACCCTCTACAACCTGATGGTGACCGGCCCGGTCTCGCCTCGCTTCAAGAGGTGGGCGCATGAGGACCGCGCGCCGCCGCCCGATCCATGGGCGGGCGGCGCCGTGGGAAGACCGCGTGGCGGTGGTCCAGGCTGGGAGGATTGCCGTGCTGAAGTCGATGTTCATGTTTCGCGACCCCGCCGTTCAGGGACGTCGCGTGCGGGGAATTCAATTACGGATAGAGCGTGTACAGCATGCGGGGGAACGGAATCGTTTCCCTGACGTGGTCGATACCACAGATCCACGCCACCACCCGCTCGATCCCCATGCCGAACCCTGCGTGCGGAACGGAGCCGTACCGGCGGAGGTCGAGATACCACCGAAACGCCTCCTCCGGTAATTTGTGGTCGCGGATGCGCGCCTGGAGCTTGTCCGGCTCGTGGATGCGCTGCCCGCCGCCGATGATCTCTCCATAGCCCTCCGGGGCGAGCACGTCCACGCAGAGCGCAAGGTCCGGCCGCTCCGGATCGTTCTGCATGTAGAAGGCCTTGATCGCCGCCGGGTACCGATGCACCAGGACCGGCCGATCGTACTCCTGCGACAGGATGGTCTCCTCGTCGCCCCCGAAATCGTCCCCGTGCTGGATCGGATTGCCTTTTCGCTGCAGCAGGGCGATGGCCTCCTCGTAGGTCATGCGGGGAAAGGGCGGCTTGACTCGTTCGAGCTTGGCGACATCCCGCTCGAGAACCTCGAGCTCCCTTCGGCGTGCGCTCGTCACGCGCTCGACCACGGTGGCGATCAGAGATTCGGCCAGATCCATCACGTCGGCGAGCTGGGCGTAGGCGATCTCCGGCTCCACCATCCAGAACTCCATGAGGTGGCGCCGGGTCTTCGACTTCTCGGCCCGGAACGTCGGCCCGAAGCAATAGACCTTGCCGAGCGCGGCGGCCGTGGCCTCGCTGTACAGCTGTCCACTCTGGGTCAGGTACGCCTTCTGATCAAAATAGTCGGTCTGGAACAGGTTCGTCGTGCCCTCGCAGGCGTTGGGCGTGAAGATCGGCGCGTCCACCAGCACGAAGCCTTGTTCGTCGAAGAAGTTCCGGCAGGCCCGGATAATCTCGTGCCTGATGCGCAGGACGGCGTGTTGCCGGCTCGAGCGCAGCCACAGGTGGCGGTGCTCCATCAGGAAGCCGACGCCGTGCTCCTTCGGCTGGATCGGAAAGGTCTCGGCGACCTGCAGGATCTCGATGGTCGAGACGTCCAGTTCGCAGCCGCCTTGAGCGCGCTTGTCCTCCCGCACCAGGCCGGTGACCACGAGCGAGGATTCCTGCGTCAGGCCTGCGACTTGGGTAAACAGCTCCTCGCCGACCGCGGCTTTGCTGACGACAGCCTGCAGATCTCCGGTGCCGTCACGGATCACGAGGAACTGGATCTTGCCGCTCGAGCGGCGCGTCCTGAGCCACCCGCGGACGGTGACCTCCCGGCCGACGTGACGGGCGATATCTTCGATGTAGGCAACCGACATCGGTGAGCTCGAATCCAGGCTCCTCATGCTTTGCAGGGAGAGGAGCCTATCTGATCCTCGGAATGGTTTGCAAGCAAGCGGCGGATTGGGCACCCAGGCTCGGCCGGGCGTCATCGGGCCGGCCAAGCCCCGGATGGGTCTGGGAATATGGATACGACACTCACCCTCAGTTTGCAATTTGATTGACTTTTCCGGGCACGCCGCGAGAATGCTCAGAGGAGATCACGTCATGCTGGATCGGCTGTTGCGCAGCGTTATGACTCTCGTCGCTCTGGCGACCTTGCCGGGGATCATCAGTCCGCCGGTTCCCGCGCAGGCCCAACTCTTTTACTGCCCGGAAAGGCCGGTCGATCAGCAATACACGGCCGAACCGGAGCCGGGCTGTGTCCCGCTCGTGGACAAAGACCGGCAGTCTCGACGCGACGACGATCGTCCCGGTGCCAAGCCGGCGCCACCCGTGGACGTGGCTGACCTACAGGGTACCGTCGTGCGATTTTTGCAGCGCTACAACCAATTCGTCACCTGCTGCGCGGATGACTTCGCTCAACTCGATCAAGCAGAGGATCTCTCAGACGAGGCTGAACGCCTGCTTGATGCCGCTCAGCGCGGCATGAGCAGCGCGCTCGTCCAGGCTCGCGGCATGACGCTGCGGGAGCTGATGGACCCCGTGACCCGAGCCAGCCGGAACTTGAGCGAGCTCATTGCACGGCTCGAGCGCCTACAGGCCCTGCAGGAGCAACTCTTTGTGGCGGATTATGAGACCGCGGGGCGGGTGAGACGGACGATCAATGAGGAAGAAGACGCCATTCGACAGCGGTTCCAGCCGCTGCGGCTTCCCGAGTCGGGACGTACCGGCACGGGCATCCAAGACACGAGCGTGCCGGCGAGGGTCGGAGGCGGGGACGACACCACACTCCCCACCACCAGCGGACAGGCGTCAGGATCGCCGGCGGATGAGACGGACAGCCTGGGGTCCCGGTCGGGCGCCGGGGTCGGCAACGCCGGGAGCAGCGGCAGCAACATCGGCCAGACCCCCTCGACCGGCTTCGGCATCGGCGGCAGCTCCGGCCCGACGGGGGAATCCAGCCTGCCCACCCGCGCCGGGCCCAACATCGGAGAGTAAGGCCTGAACCGATCCACCCTCGGGTAGGTGTGAGTCGTTCCAGGTTCCAGGTCCCAGATTCCACGTCATCGGCGAGGAAGATGGATTCCCGCTTCCGCGGGAATGACGGAAGAAACAGATTTCTTTCGCATTTCACTTCCCGCCTTTCACTTCCTTCTTCTCCGCAACTTCCGGCATATGCTCCCAATGGTCGCCGCCGTCGCGGGTCCGGTAGAGCCCGCTCCCGTTCGTCCCCGCATATAATGTGAGCGGATCCCGCGGGCTCTGGACCAGCGAGCGCATATTCAGGCTGTCGAACCCCTCGTTCTTCGAGGTCCAGCTCATCCCCCCGTCCTCGCTCTTGTGCACGCCCTGCCGGCTGGCGACGTAGATCACGCCGGGGTGCGCGGCGTCGAGGAGCATCTCGCTGATCATCTGATCGGGCAGCGTCTCCGCGATGCGCGTCCACGAGCCGGCCGCGTTGAGGGTCTTGTACATGCCGCTCAGGGTGGCCGCGTAGACGGTCTGGGAATCGTGCGGATCGACCTTGACGCCGATGACGTTCAGCGCCCGGGACGATTGCACCATGTCCTGCGGCACGAGGCCCTGGTTCACCTTTCTCCAATTCATCGCCCGATCGTCTGACTTGTAGATGCCGCCGCTCGTCCCCGCATACATCGTGGTCGGCGTTTTGGGATCGACCGCCAAACAGACGACCATGAGCACCTCCTTCATCCCCTTCATGCGCTTCTGCCAGGAGTCCCCGCTGTCACGCGTCTCGAACACGCCCATGGTCGTGGCGACGAAGATGCGCCGGCTCTCCGCCGGGTCGAAGACAAATTGGTTCACGACGGAGGTGATCGTGACATCGTCCAGCCCGTTTCGCTTGGGCACCCACCGCTGGCCGCCATCGAAGCTCTTGTAGACGGCGTCGCCTTTCGTCCCGGCGTAGA
>JBFGRM010000026.1:0-18398 GCA_041563675.1 Nitrospiraceae bacterium
CCGTCCTTGCCCACCTTCTCCATCGCCTCGGCGATCAGTTCGCCGATGGTCGAGTCGTTGTTCGCGGAGATGGTGCCGATCTGGGAGATTTCCTTCTTGGACTGGCAGGGCCGGCTGATTTTCTTCAGCTCATCGGTGACGACCTCGACCGCCTTGTCGATCCCGCGCTTGATTTCCATCGGGTTGCCGCCGGCGGTGATGTTCTTGGCGCCCTCGCGGAAAATGGCCTGGGCCAGCACCGTCGCGGTCGTGGTGCCGTCACCGGCCACGTCGCTTGTCTTGCTGGCGACCTCGCGGACGAGCTGGGCGCCCATGTTCTGATAGGGATCCTTGAGCTCGATCTCTTTCGCGACGGTGACGCCGTCTTTCGTGATCGTCGGCGCCCCAAACTTCTTGTCGAGGATGGCGTTCCGCCCCTTGGGGCCCAGCGTCGCCTTTACGGCATCCGCGAGCTGGTTGACTCCCTTCAGAATGGCCGCCCTCGCTTGCTCGCTATACATCAGTTGCTTCGGCATCTCGGTCCTCCATTTTGCTCAAATTTTATGTGGCGTTGGTGTCGGACTGTGGTTGCGTAAACGGCTCAGCTCTTCGTGAAGACGCCAAGGATGTCCTCTTCCTTGAGGATCAAGCAGTCTTCGTCATCGATCCGGAGCTTGGTCCCCGAGTACTTGTCGAACAGGACCTGGTCGCCGACTTTCAGATTCTTGACGTCTTTGCCGGTGGCCTGGATGGAGCCGCGCTGCGGCTTTTCCTTGGCGGTGTCGGGCACGTAGATGCCGCCCGAGGTCTTTTCGAGCTCTTCCGTGTAGGTCACGAACACCCGATCGCCCAGCGGCATGAAGCCCTTGGCTGAGCTTGCCTTGCCTTCGGTCTTTTCCTTGGTCTCCGTCGCCATTGCGGTCCTCCCTCTTTAGTAGTGATGGATGGCTCTAAAGGATCTGGTGAGATTCATCGGTGATTGCATCTTTTGGAAAAGGCGCTAATCGGCCTGTAAATTAAGTCCGGCGGGAGAAGAGTCAAGGGCCTCTGGCAGATTTTCTTCTAGGGGCGGGATCGGCTCGACGTGAAGATTCTAAGACATTGATTATAAATGAAAAAATTTGATTCGCGCGAGGCGTCAGCCCAGGCGGTCGAAGTCTTTGATCTCCTGTTTCATATACGTGCGGAGCCGCTTGATGATCCGAGCTTCGAGCTGTCGTGTCCGCTCCTTGGTGATCCCGTACTTCGCGCCGAGGTCATCGAGGGTCAGGGGGGTCTCCGAAAGGATCCGATTGCGCAGGATATCCTCCTCACGCTCGGTGAGGGTCTTGGCAAACTCGGCGAGCTTCTGCCTGAAGAGCGACTTGAGCTCCGTGTCGGCGAGTTGATCGTCCGCCGCCTGCACCTGGGCCGGAATCACGTCCAGGAGCGTGCCGTCCGTATCCGCACTGAAGGGCTGATCCAGCGACAGCTCCCAGTTCCCCAAGCGTTGGTCCATCTCGATGACGTCCCGCTCGCTCACGTTGAGACGATCGGCCAACAGCTTGGTGTCGGGCGCAAACCCCTGGCGCTCCAGGTTGGCCTTCTCTTTCCTTAAGTTGTAGAAGAGCTTGCGCTGATCCTGGGTCGTCCCGATCTTGACCAGTCGGTAGTTGTTCAGCAGGTACCGAAGGATATAGGCCCTGGCCCACCAGGCCGCATAGGCGTAGAAGCGCACGTTCCTCGAGGGATCAAATTTCTTGATCGCATGGAGCAATCCCACGTTCCCCTCTTGGATCAGGTCCATCTGGTCGACGCCGGTGTGCTGGTACTCGGAGGCGATGGACACTGAGACACGAAGATTTGACAGGATCAGCTTGACGGCGGCCTCCCGGCTGCCGGTGGCCTGGTATTCCTCGAACAGTCTGAGCTCTTCCTCCTTGGTGAGGAACGGATACCGACGCACCTCCGCGAGGTAGTGCTGGAGGGCGGTGACCGGAACGACCGCGGTGCTGACGCCGGCTGCTTGAGGCTCCGCCCTGTCCCCGCCGCTTGGACCCGCGTCCAGCTTGGGGCTGTCGGTCTTGTCACCGTTCGGCTCTGTCTCCTGGGGAGCCTCTTCCACCTCTTCCGCTTCCCAGGGCTGCTCGACCTGCTTTCGTGGGCGTTTGGCCATGATCTCCTTCTCGTCCGAAACGACCCCCGCCAGGGAGTGGGTGGGGGTCACGCGAATGGGCCAGATTATAAACGCAATCAGGCGGGAGCTCAAAACATCTGACCGGAATCCCGTGGGGACGCTGGCCCGGTCCTCACAGCGCCCCAGCTTGCACCCTTCGGAAACCGTCGTATAGAGTACGCCGGACAGGAGGCGAAGCGGTCCGTCCCGCTGTCTGAGAAGGAACGCGAATGGCTCCACTGATCCAGGCATTGCGCGCCGGCCACTGGCCGTCACTCTTCGGGGCATGGCTCCACTTCGAGGTGAGTTTCGTCGTCTGGCTGCTGGTCGGAGCCCTTGGCGTCCTCATCGCCCAGGATTTCGAGCTGACCGCGTCCGAGAAAGGGCTGCTGGTGGCCGTGCCCCTGCTCGGAGGGGCCCTGCTGCGTATCGGAATCGGGTTGTGCACCGACCGATTCGGAGCCAAGCGGACCGGCATGGGGCTCCTGATCGGACAGGCGCTTGCCCTCCTGTGGGGCTGGCTCGGTGCGACGACCTATGGTCAGGTCCTGGGCGTGGGGCTGCTGCTGGGTATAGCCGGGGCCAGCTTTGCGGTGGCGCTGCCCTTGGCCAGCCGGGCCTATCCGCCCGCGCATCAAGGCTTCGCAATGGGCGTGGCCGCTTCGGGCAACAGCGGCGTCGTGCTGGCGGCGTTCTTTGCCCCGCGTTTGGGTGAGGTGATCGGCTGGCATGGCGTCTTCGGGGTCATGCTGGTTCCCCTGGGCTTGACCGCGCTGGCCTTTGCCATGGTGGTCCGGGCCGATCTGGGCGGGGCGGGGAGCGAAGAGCGCTGGTCGACGTTGATGGGCCGGGGGCTGCGGCAGCCGTCGATGTATTGGCTGTCCTTCCTCTATGCCGTCACGTTCGGAGGATTCGTCGGCCTCTCGAGCTTTCTGCCCATCTATCTTCACGACCAGTATGGGCTCACGCCCGTCACGGCGGGCACGATCACCGCCCTCTGCGGGCTGGCCGGCAGCGCCATTCGGCCCGTCGGGGGCTATGTGGCGGATCGCTGTGGGGGCCTCCGAGTTTCGCGGTTCCTGTTCCCGGCCCTCTGTCTCCTCGGAGTCCTGATCAGCCAACTGCCGAGCCTGTACCTCGCCGTGCCACTGCTTGTGATCAGTCTGGGCACGATGGGGTTTGGCAACGGGGTCGTGTTTCAAATCGTCTCGGATCACTTCCCGAAGCAGATCGGCGTGGCCTCCGGGATCATCGGAGCGGCGGGGGGACTGGGCGGCTTCGTGCTCCCCTCGGCGCTTGGTGTGCTGAAGGACGCCTCGGGCAGCTATGGGGCAGGCTTCCTCCTGTTTGCGACCCTCTCCGCAGCGGCCTGGATCTCAGTCGAGCTGGCGAGACGCCGCCCCAAGGCAGGCGGAGGGGGCCTCGATGGGTATGTCGGTCTTACCCATTGACAGCAGGCCGATTTCGTTTTATATTTTCAATAGTTATGAGCGGTAAAGATCGAGGTACCATCTGATGGGGAATGACACCGTGTCGTCGCCCTTTCACTCCATCGAGCAAGCCCTTGCGGACATCCGGCGCGGCCGTTTCGTGATCCTGGTCGACGACGAGGATCGGGAGAACGAGGGCGACCTGGTCATCGCCGCCGAGAAGGTCACGCCGCAGGCGGTCAACTTCATGGCCGGGCAGGCCCGCGGACTGATCTGCCTGGCCCTCACGCCAGAGCGTGTCGAAGAGCTGCAGCTTCCCCCGCAGTCGCACGAAAACACCGCTGCGTTCGGCACCGCATTCACCGTGTCGATCGATGCCCGGCGGGACATTACAACCGGCATCTCCGCGGCCGACCGCGCCACCACCATCAGACGGGCGATCGATCCCAAGTGCAAGCCTGCCGACTTGGCACGGCCGGGACACGTCTTTCCGCTGAAGGCGCAGAAGGGCGGGGTGCTCAAGCGTGCGGGGCAAACCGAAGGATCCGTGGACTTGGCCCGGCTTGCGGGCCTGACCCCGGCCGGTGTGCTCTGCGAGATCATGAACGAAGACGGCACCATGGCGAGGGTGCCGGAGCTCGTGAAATTCGCCCGGCGCCACAAGCTGAAAGTGGTCACGATCAAAGCCCTGATTGAATACCGGCTGCGGCGGGAAACCTTCGTGAAGCGGATCGCCGACGCGCAGTTGCCGACCCTGTTCGGCGATTTCGAATCCGTGGTGTTCGAGAACGAGGTCGACGGTGGCACCCATATCGCCCTGGTCAAGGGTCCGATCGACGCGACTAAACCGACCCTCGTGCGCGTACATTCCGGCTGTCTGACGTCGGACGTGTTCGGCTCCCTGCGTTGCGACTGCCGTGACCAGCTGCACCGCGCCATGGAGATGATCCAAAAGGAAGGCCGCGGGGTGCTGCTGTACTTGAACCAGGAGGGCCGCGGCATCGGTTTGCTGAACAAGATCCGCGCGTATCACCTCCAGGACAAGGGGAGCGATACGGTCGAGGCCAATCTCCAACTGGGGTTCAAACCGGATTTGAGAGATTACGGGATCGGGGCTCAAATTCTGGTCAATCTGGGTGTGCGGAGCATCCGGCTCATGACCAACAACCCGAGAAAGATCGTGGGAATCGAGGGGTATGGGTTGCAGGTCGTCGAGCGGGTGCCCATTGAAATCGCCCCCGGGAAATCCAACGAACGATACCTCCGAACGAAGAAGGCGAAGCTCGGCCACATCCTCAACAACGTATGAGGGTTGGTCTCGCCGGCGCGCCCGGGCACCGAGCCCGCGCGCTCAAGGCTTTTGGTCCTCACCTTTTTTGTCCTGTTCCGACCGCAATGCAGGTGCTCGAGTGGACGCGCCCGGCGTGTCGTCCCGTGATGCGATGTGCCCGCCGAGCGGGTGCGCAGGCGGCGGCATGGTGACGCTGCCCAAGACCCCTGGAGAATTGCCGGGATGAAGACCTACGAGGGAAGTCACGACGCCTCAGGGTTGCGGTTCGCCATCGTCGTCAGCCGATTCAACGAATTCGTCACGGGCCGATTGCTGGCGGGCGCCTGTGACGCGCTGGCCAAAGCTGGGGCGCGGGATGACGCCATCGAGGTGGTCCACGTCCCGGGCGCCTTCGAGATCCCCCTCGTGGCACGCCGCGTGGCACAGTCCGGCCGGTGTGACGCGGTCATTTGCATCGGGGCCGTGATTCGCGGCGAAACGCCGCATTTTGAGTACATCAGCGCCGAGGCGAGTCGTGGAATCGCGCAGGCGGCTTGGGACAGCGACGTACCGGTCGTCTTTGGAGTGCTCACCACGGACAACGTGGACCAGGCGATGGAGCGGTCGGGCGCGCCGGAGCGGAATCGAGGAGCGGAGGCGGCGCGGACCGCTGTCGAGATGGCGACCGTGCTGAGGAAATTGGCCGTGACACCTTCGATGCGAAAGAGTAAAAAGGGGGCCAAAGGGCCTCACCGGTCACGGTCCAAACGGATGGGCGGACGACGATCACGGACCCGGTAAAGAGCCCCGCCCGGCCCCGCGACACCGGCGGGGACGCAGGTCGAAGGGCTGGGAGTCGGCGAGGCGATGGGAATCAGGCGTCAGGCGCGAGTCTACGCGCTTCAAATACTCTTCCAGTGGGATATTCACGCCGGCACGGGACATTGGCTCGAGGACTTTTGGGCCCAACGCGACGTGTCGCCCGAGTTGCGCGCCTTCTCGGATCAGCTCGTGGAGGGGGTGCTCAAGCATCATGCGGACATTGACCGTCTCCTCGGGGCCACGGCGACGAACTGGGCCATCCACCGCATGCCGGTCGTGGATCGGAACATCCTTCGGCTCAGCCTGTACGAGTTGCTCTGGGTGCCGGACGTGCCGGCCAAGGTGACCGTCAACGAAGCGATCGAGCTGGCCAAGGTATTCGCCGACGACGAAGCGCGGCGGTTCGTCAACGGCATCCTCGACCAGGTTCTCAAAGAAGATGCGCGCCTCGAGAAAAAAAGAGCTGAGATGGTTAGTGAGACGGCGCCCGGAGAATAGGAAGGTTCCAGGTTTCAAGTTTCAGGTTCCAGGTGTGAAGAGGTATTGGCGACTTGGAACCTGGGACTTGGAACGATCCCGTGTCACATTCCTGACCTTAGCATGCCGAGTCTCCAATGATTGAACGCTATACACTCCCGAAGATGCGCGCTGTGTGGGATCTTGCGCACAAATATGCCATCTGGCTCGAGGTCGAGCTGCTGGCCTGCGAGGCCCTGGAGCGACGCGGGGAAGTTCCGAAGAAGACGGCCGAGACAATTCGGCGTCTCGCGCGCATCGATCCGGACCGCATCACGGCGATCGAGAAGGTCGTCAAACACGACGTCATCGCATTTTTGGAGGCGGTGGCGGAAAGTGTGGGACCGGAGGCCCGCTATCTCCATGCCGGGCTGACGTCCTCGGATGTCGTCGACACGTCGCTGGCGGTCCAGATGACGGAGGCGCTGGATATCGTGCTCCAAGATGTCACGGCCTTGCTGGTTGTACTCCAACGTCGGGCACGGGAGCACAAGGACACCGTGATGGTCGGCCGCTCCCACGGCGTGCATGGCGAGCCCGTCTCGTTCGGCTTCAAGCTGGCCATATGGTACGACGAGTTTCGACGCCACCGGAAACGACTGCTGGCGTTACGGGAGGAGGTGGCCGTCGGCAAGCTCTCCGGTGCGATGGGAACCTTTGCGCACCAGGGCCCCGACGTGGAGGCCTACGTCTGCTCCAAGCTGGGGCTCCGGCCGGCGCCGGTCTCCAGCCAGATCATCCAGCGGGACCGGCATGCGGCCTATGCGTCGGCCCTGGCACTCGTCGGGGCCAGCGTGGAAAAGGTGGCCACGGAGATCAGGCATCTCCAACGGACCGAGGTGCTCGAGGCCGAAGAATACTTCTCCGCCGGTCAAAAAGGCTCCTCTGCGATGCCGCACAAACGAAATCCCATCGCGTCGGAGAACCTCTGCGGGCTCGCGCGCCTCGTTCGCGCGAACAGCCTCGCTGCCCTGGAAAACGTGGCCCTCTGGCACGAACGAGACATCAGCCACTCCTCGGTCGAGCGAGTCATCATGCCGGACAGCACTATTCTGATCGACTACATGCTGGTGCGATTGACCGACATGCTCGATAACCTGCTCGTCTACCCGACCCGGATGAGGCAGAACCTCGAGCTGTCCGGGGGACTCATCTACTCGCAGCGTCTCTTGCTGGCGCTGATCGACGCCGGGGCTCAGCGAAAGGAAGCCTACGAGACGGTCCAGCGCAACGCGATGCAGGCGTGGCGGGGGGACGCCGGCTTCCAGGATCTGGTGCTCAAGGATCCCATGATCACGAAGTTCCTCGGCGCGGATCGAATCAGGGCCTGTTTCGATCCCAAACACTACCTGGCACACCTCGACGAGCTCTACGCGCGCGTGTTCGGCCACCCCAGGGGAGACGCGAGCGCGGGCCGGGCCGGCAGCCGCCGCGGCGGGAGATCAGCCGGAAAGAAAAGACCTCGGTCGCGCCGCAAGCGCAAAGGTGTATAAGCCCAGCCTCAAGTTCGTCGTCACGATCCTGGCGCTCGTCTACGTGCTCGCGGGAATCGCGAGTGCGATGGCGATGCGCGAGCGCCACGAATTCATCATCGGCTGGTCATTGCTCGCGGGCTTGTGTTTCTTCCTGGCGATCAGCACCTGGCGGCTGAGCCGAATTGCCCGGACGATCTCCGTGACGCTGCTCTGGGTGCTCGTCCTGGTCGGGGCCTTGGGCGCGCTGCATCCGTACTACTTTCCGGAGCTGAAGCCAGCCTTCGCCCATCCCGGCCTCCGGAATCAGCCGGAGATTCTTCTGGTGCCGGCGTTCCTGAGCCTCTGGGCGCTGCGCATTCTTGCCAAGAACAAAGGGGAGTTTCGTTGACGGACCGGAAGGGCAAGCTGCTTTACGAAGGGAAGGCCAAGAGGGTCTTTGCCACCGACCGGCCCGATGCCGTCATCCAGGAGTTCAAGGACGACGCGACGGCGTTCAATGCGCAGAAGCGCGGCACGATCGTCAACAAGGGTGCGGTGAACAACAAGGTCTCCGAGCGGCTCTTCACATTGTTGGAGAAGTCGGGCATCGACACGCATTTTCTCGAGCGGCTGAACGAGCGCGACATGCTGGTCCGGAAGGTCGCAATCGTCCCCCTGGAAGTCGTGGTGAGAAATCGCGTCGCCGGAAGCCTGGCGAAGCGGCTGGGTCTCAAGGAGGGCGCCGAGATCGTGCCGCCCGTGCAGGAGTTCTATTACAAGGACGACGCGCTCGGGGATCCCTTGATCACCGAGGATCATATTCGCCTGCTCAACGCCGCCGATGCGGACACGGTCGCGCAGATTCGGAAGACGGCCCTGCGCGTGAACGAGATACTCCAGCCGTTTTTTCGCGAGCGGGGCATGGTCCTGGTGGACTTCAAGCTGGAGTTCGGGTTTGCCGACGGGCGGCTGCTGGTGGCGGATGAGATATCGCCGGATACGTGCCGCTTCTGGGATCAGAAGAGCGGGGAATCGATGGATAAGGATCGATTTCGAAAGGATATGGGGCGGATCGAGGAGGCGTACGAGGAAGTGCTGCGGAGGGTTTGCGGGTAACCCCCGCCTCGGCCTGCCTGCTCAGGCAGCCCGGCCCGACCGCCTCAACGCTCCAGCAACTGCATTCTGTAGCTGCGCCATCTCATGGCGCCTTCCGGAGAATCGATGGGGTCGGCGGGTGACGAAGGGCAGGCGGCTCCGGTGTTGCCATGTTTATGCGTTGATGAGAGGCGGCCATTCACGGGCTGTGGTTGGCCGCGGCGCCTCACAAGGGGACGGTCGGATCGGTGCCGCGGCACCGTGTCTGGCCCCTTCACCGGCAATCGCCCGCCATGGCAACGACCGTCGCCGCCTGCCCTTCCACCCGCCGCAGCAAAGAGACAGAAATAAGGTCTCGGCCCTGGCCGAGTTTGCCCGCCAAGTGCGGGGTCTGATCCCTGATTCGCAGTGCAGGCCGAGGCGGGGGCTCCCGCTGACATTTCAGCGCTCAGTGCGATATCCTTCCAATTTCTTGACCTTCTCCCCTGGGGGGAGAGGGGAGGGTGAGGGGGACAGTTGAAGGCGAAGATTTACATTACGTTGAAGAAGGGGATTTTGGATCCGCAGGGGAAGGCGGTGGAGCACGCGTTGGCGACACTCGGGTTCAAGTCGGCGACGAATGTTCGCATGGGGAAGTATGTGGAGTTGGACATCAACGAGAGGGCCAAGGACAAGGCGGAGGCGGCGGTCAAGGCGATGTGCGAGAAGCTGCTCGCGAACACGGTCATCGAGGACTACAAGTTTGAGGTGGAAGGGTAGTGGCGATGAATTTCGGCGTGGTCATATTCCCCGGCTCCAATTGCGATCATGATTGCATTCACGTGCTCGCTGATGTTCTGGAGCAGCAGGTGACGCCCGTCTGGCACAAGGAGACCAGCCTGAAGGGGCTGGATGCGGTCGTGCTGCCGGGCGGATTCTCTTACGGCGATTACCTCCGGACGGGGGCGATTGCACGCTTCTCCCCGGTCATGGAAATGGTCAAGGAGTTCGCGCAACAGGGCGGCATCGTGCTGGGGATCTGCAACGGCTTCCAGATTCTCCTGGAGGCGGGCCTCCTGCCCGGGGCCATGCTGCGGAACCGCTCGCTGACCTTCGTCTGCAAGGATGTCCATGTGCGGGTCGAGAATGCCGCGACGCCCTTCACGAGTCGCTGCGAGCCGGGCCAGGTGCTGAAGATCCCCGTCGCCCATGCCGACGGGAACTACTACACCGACGAGGTCATGTTGTCGCAGTTGAAGGCGTCGGCCCAGGTGGTGTTTCGTTACTGCGCGGAGGACGGCCGGGTCACCGATGACGCGAACCCGAACGGCTCGCTCGACCACATCGCCGGGGTCGTCAACGCGGGGGGGAATGTCCTCGGCATGATGCCGCATCCGGAGCGTTGCGCGGAAGACGTCCTCGGCAACGACGATGGGCGCCTGATTTTCCTCTCGATGCTGGATGCGTTGAAGAAAGGCAAGTCAGAAGCCCTGGCGGGCCTTGCTGGCTGAGGGCCCGGCCTTCGCTCCAGGCCTCCGCGGTCACCCTTCCGGCGTTCCCCAGGCGGAAGCCTTCCGGAATTCCCGCGGCCCTGGTTGCATGGCACCCATGGTGCCTTGGTCAGTTCCGGCTTTCCTGCCTGGGGAACGCTCGGTGGGTCCCGACCGCTCCCGGCAATGTCGCTCAGGCCGGGCCCTCAGCCAGTGGAAAAGTCATGCGGGCGGAAGTTGTCTGCCGAGAGCAGCCACATTCTATCCAATGAGGATGCGACGGGATCAAACGCAATGTCGGTCGAGATGAGCAAAGAGCTGATCGCCCAGCATGGGTTGAGCGAGGACGAGTACAAGAAGATCGTCGAGGTGCTCGGACGCGAGCCGAACCTGGTGGAGCTGGGGATGTTCTCCGTGATGTGGAGCGAGCACTGCTCCTACAAGAGCTCGCGCGCCCATCTCAAGAAGTTGCCCACGGCGGGGCCGCGGGTGGTGCAGGGACCGGGGGAGAACGCCGGAGCGGTGGATATCGGCGACGGCCTGGTCGCGGTCTTCAAGATCGAGTCGCACAATCATCCCTCGTTCATCGAGCCCTATCAAGGTGCCGCGACGGGTGTAGGCGGCATCCTGCGGGATATCTTCACGATGGGGGCGCGTCCGATCGCGTTGCTCGATTCTCTTCGCTTCGGATCATTGGATCGCCCGCTGAATCGCCACCTTTTCAAAGGGGTCGTGGCGGGGATCGCGGGGTACGGGAATTGTATCGGTGTCCCAACCGTGGGCGGCGAGGTCGTGTTCAACGACATCTATGACAAGAATCCGCTCGTCAACGTCTTCTGCCTCGGGATCGCCGAAAAAGAGAAGCTGTTTCGCGGCCTCGCGACCGGTGTCGGGAACCCCGTGATCTATGTCGGGTCGAAGACCGGGCGTGACGGGATCCATGGTGCGACCATGGCGTCCGACGTGTTCGACGACGAGTCGGCATCCAAGCGCCCGACCGTCCAGGTGGGTGATCCCTTCACCGAGAAGTTGCTGCTCGAGGCGTGCCTGGAGCTCATGGATCAGGATCTGCTGATCGGGATCCAGGATATGGGTGCGGCCGGCCTGACCAGCTCGTCCTGTGAGATGGCGTCTCGATCCGGGACAGGGATCGAGCTGGATCTGACCACCGTGCCCCGCCGCGAGGAGGGCATGACGCCCTACGAATTGCTGTTGTCGGAGTCGCAAGAGCGCATGCTCATGGTCGCCAAGCGTGGGCGCGAGGAGGACGTGCTGGCGATCTGTCGGAAATGGGATCTCGATGCCGCCGTCGTCGGTCAGGTGACGGACGACGGCTTCCTGCGGGTGCGGGATCAGGGCACCGTCGTGGCGCAGGTGCCGGCCCGCGCCCTCGCGGAGGATGCGCCCCGGTACGAACGCCCTGACGCGCCCCCCGCCTTTCAGGAGCATCTGCAGGCGCTCAACCTTGATGTCCTCCGCGACGTGAAGGACCCGACGCAGGACCTGCTCGCGCTGCTCGAGTCGCCGACCATTGCGGAAAAGTCCTGGGTGTATCAGCAGTATGACCACATGGTGCGGACGAACAGCCTGGTCCGTCCGGGCGCGGACGCGGCGGTGATGAGAATCAAGGGATCGAACAAGGCCTTGGCCGTGACAACGGACGGCAATGGGCTCTACTGCCTGCTGAATCCCTACGTGGGTGGCGCCATCGCCGTGGCGGAGGCGGCCCGGAACCTCGTCTGTTCGGGCGCGGAGCCCGTTGGGATGACGAATTGCCTGAACTTCGGGAATCCGGAGCGCCCCGAGATCATGTGGCAATTCAGCTTGTGCATCGAGGGCATGAAGGATGCCTGCGAGGCGCTGGGGATTCCGGTCGTCAGCGGGAACGTCAGCCTGTACAACGAGACGAACGGGCTCTCCATTTATCCGACGCCGGTGATCGGCATGGTGGGGCTGATCGACTCGCTCGATCAGGTCACGACCTCCTGGTTCAAGCACGAGGGCGATGACATCTTCCTGATCGGCACGACGGGCGAGGATCTGGGCGGGACGGAATACCTGCGGGTGGTCCACTCGCGTGAGCAGGGCTCCCCTCCGCTGCTCGAGCTGGAGCGCGAGAAGGCCGTGCAGGCCTTCGTTCTAACGCTCATCCGCAACGGGCTGCTGTCCTCCGCACACGATTGTGCGGATGGCGGGCTGGCGGTGGCGCTCGCGGAAAGTTGTCTGTCGCGAATCGGAGATCCGTTGGGTGCTGTGGTACAATTGTCTGCGGACGGATCGCGGCGCGACGCCGTGCTGTTCGGCGAAAGTCAATCGAGGGTCGTCGTCTCTGCTCGTCCCCACGATCGGATCAGGATTCTCCAGCTCGCCGAAGAAGCCCGTGTTCCCATCGCCGTCATCGGGACGGTCGGGGGAGACCGCCTCGTTGCGGAGGTGGCCGCGGACCGGGGAGGGCCGGGTTGCCGGATTGATATCGATCTCAAGACATTGGCTGACCGGTGGCATCACGGCGTGACTCGTTTCCTGGGCGACACGCCATGAGCCCGACACACCATGGACGATAAATTTCACGACGAATGCGCGGTGTTCGGTATTTTCGGCCATCGGGAGGCCGGAAACCTGACCTACTTGGGCCTGTACGCGCTGCAGCACCGCGGCCAAGAAGGGTCGGGCATCGTGTCCGGGGACGGCGAGCACATGTACGCCGAAAAGGGCATGGGCCTCGTTGCCGACATCTATACCAAGAGCGTGCTGAGACGGTTGCCCGGGCACATGGCGATCGGGCACAACCGGTATTCCACCTCGGGAGACAGCACGGTCAAGAACGTCCAGCCGTTGACGGTCAATTTCGCGCTGGGAAATCTGGCGCTCGCGCACAACGGGAATCTCATCAATGCCTCGATGCTGCGGAACGAGCTCGAGGCCTACGGCGCCATTTTCCAGTCCTCATCCGACAGCGAGGTCATCATCCACCTGGTCGCCCACTCACGTGCCGATAACCTCCTGGGGCGGGTGATTGACGCGCTGACGCAGATCCGCGGGGCCTTCTCGGTCGTGCTGCTCACCGATCAGGGCGTCATGGCCGCGAAGGATCCCCACGGCTTGCGCCCCCTCTGCCTGGGTCGGCTGCGTGACAGTTGGCTGGTCGCGTCGGAGACCTGCGCGTTCGACCTGATCGGCGCTGATTATGTCCGGGAGATTGAGCCGGGTGAGCTCGTCGTGCTGAACGAGCAGGGGGTGACGTCCTATCATCCCTTCCCCAAGGCTCCCCCGGCGATGTGCGTCTTCGAGTACGTGTACTTCGCCCGTCCGGACAGCCGGATCTTCGGGGCCAACGCCGTCTATTCGACGCGGAAGGCGCTCGGGAAGCAGCTGGCCAAGGAGGCGCCCATCCAGGCCGACATGGTGATTCCGGTGCCGGACTCCGGCGTCGCGGCCGCGCTGGGCTTCGCGGAGGGCTCCGGGCTGCCGTTCGAGCACGGGTTGATCCGCAACCACTACGTCGGACGGACCTTCATCGAGCCGGAGCAGTCGATCCGGCACTTCGGGGTCAAGATCAAGCTGAACGCGTTGCCGGAAGTCCTGTCCGGCAAGCGCGTCGTGGTCGTCGATGATTCGATCGTGCGGGGCACGACCAGCCGGAAAATCGTCAAGATGATCCGGCAGGCCGGGGCCAAGGAAGTGCACATGCGCATCAGCTCGCCGCCCATCGTCTCGCCCTGTTTCTACGGGATCGATACGCCGACCAAGCGCGAGCTCATCGGGTCCAGTCACAGCATTCAGGAAATCAAGAAGTACATCACGGCGGACAGCCTGGCCTTTCTCACATTGGAAGGCATGCTCAACGCGGCGCCGGGGTCTCCCCATCAGTACTGCAATGCCTGCTTCACCGAGCGCTACCCGATCCCCTTCACCAAGGCCGAGGAGCTCCAACTCGGTCTGTTCGAGCCCTCTCCCTGAGCTGGTTGCTCACCAAAAATTCGCCGTGCTAGGATGTCCTCGCGGTTGGTCCGTGACCCCACCACTGTTCCATCCGAAGGAGGCTGCCATGAAACGCTTCATGCTCTCACTCGCGCTGTCCGTTCTCTGCCTGGCCCTGGCTGCAGTGGTGTCGGCGAGAAGCTTTTTCAAGATCGGGGAGCCGGCGCCGAACTTTACGCTGACTTCGATCACGGGTGAGACGGTCTCGATGCAAGACCTGAAAGGGAAGGTCATTGTCCTCGGGCTGTTTCATATTTGCGAGCCCTGTCTCATGCAGGGCAGCAACCTGCAAAGGGTGCACGAGGCGACGAAAGGCAGAAACGTCGCCGTCGTCGGGGTGAACTCGTCCGGTGACTCCCGGGAGGACGTGACGGAGTTTCTTGGTACGTTTCCCGTGCGGGTCACCTATCCCTATCTCCTCGATCCCGACAAGCAGACCGACAAGCTCTACGGGGGTGGCCGGTTCATTCCCAATGTCTACATCATCGACCAGCGGGGCGTGATTCGGTGGCAGCGTGTGGGCAATATGGACCTGGCGGGGCCACAGGTGATCATCGCAGAGATCGACAGGCTGCTGGCAGCGGAGAGAATGTGAATTAAAAAGGAAAAATTAAAAAGTTTAAGAGGCAGCCCCTCAGAAGCGGACCCAATCTTTTGCGTCCGCGTGGCGTGTAGGGAAAGGCGGGGACGATGGACGAGATGGAAGCGGGAAAGCAGAAGTTTGCGGAATTGGTCAAGGGTATCGACTCGAACGTGGACGTGGTGATCCCCACCACTCCCTCGAACAGCATGTTTCTCATCTCACTGACCAAGGGTGCCAATCGTAAGTTTTTGACCGTCAACGAGGATGACATCATGGATCTGCCCAACGAGTCCGATGTCGAGGCGTCGGTGACCAAGTTGGTCAAAGATGCCATTGCGGGCCTCTAACGCGATCGTCGCAGAGGATATGTGATGAAGCAAATTGTTCCGCGCATCTGGCAATGGTCGCGGTTCTCGGAGGAGAAGAACATCGACTTCAACGGTCTCCTGCTCGCCGTCGGTGAGCACCGCATCGTCGTCGATCCGCCGCCGATGGGCTCGGAGGACCTGGCGGAATGCCGGCGGGGCGGGGCGATCGATTACATCGTGGTGACGAATCGGGACCACACCCGCGACGTGGCGAATCTGAAGAAGGAGCTGGGCTGCCAGGTCTTCGTTCCGGAGGCGGACGCGGCCGAAATGGACGTGGCGGCGGACAAGACCTACAAGGACGGCGAGCTCCTGCCCGGAGGCATCTGGGCCATCCATCTCAAGGACCAAAAGTCGCCCGGGGAGTCCGCGCTCTTTCTCCAGCAGGGCAAGGGGGTGCTCATCCTCGGCGATGCCCTTCTCGGCAAGCCCCCTGGGTCGCTCTCCATGCTTCCCGCCGAGAAGTATGCCGACGCCGCCAAGGCCCGGGAAGGCCTGCGCCGACTCCTCAAGTACAATTTCGACACGATTCTCGTCGGTGACGGCGCCTCCATTATGACCGGAGCCAAGGGGGCTCTCGAACGGACCCTCCAGGCCTGACTTCCCATGCTGCCCTCGACCTCCGAACGGCTGAACCAGAAGGGAAACGAGCACTTTGCCCGGGGGGCCTACACGGATGCCCACCAGTGTTACACGCGGGCGCTGGAGCACGATCGCGTCAGTGGTGACCGGCGAGCCCTCGTCACGACACTCGGCAATCTCGGCAACATCTGTGCGGTCAGCGGCCGGCGACCCCAGGCCGAGGCGTACTACGGGGAAGTATTGGAGCTTCAGAAGGAGCTCGGGGACGAACGCGGCATCGGGACGACGCTGGCCAACCTTGGAAATCTTCGGGCGGACGCCGGAGAGTGGGCGCGCGCCAAGGCGTATTACCTGGAGGCACTCGATCTCATGCTGCGAAACAATGATCAACCGGCCCTGGCCGTCCTGTATTCCGACCTGGGCTTCGTGGCCCGAGAGACCGGTGAGTTCGACGCCGCGAGGCAGTACTATGAGCAGTCCGTGACCCTCATGCGTCGAACCGGGAACAGCGGCGGGATGGCCGACGGATGGCGCATGCTCGCCCGTACCTACGTGATGGAAGACCGGTGCGCGGAGGCCTTGGCCTGCTGTCGGACGAGCCTGGCGATCGCCGAGCGCCTTCAAGACGAATTGCGCATGGCTGGCGCCTGGTACGTCATGGCCGATTGCGCCGAGAAACTGGGGAAGGTGCGCGAGGCGGTCACGCTCCTGACGAAAGTCGTGCGGGTTGATCGGAAATACCAGCTGCCCAAGTTGGATGAGAATACGGCACGCCTCGGATCGCTGAGGTCGTCGCTCGAGAGCAAGAAGGCTGGTGCGGGTCCCCGTCGGACGGTGCAGCGGCGTCGGCGGAGCACGTCATGACGGAGCGTCCCGCCGCTTGGAACGAGATCCGTACGGAGCTCTGCCGCAAAGAGCCGACGTTATATGAGCTGGAGCCGGGCGGCGCCTTGGGCTTGACGCTCGACGACGATGACTGGATCCTGGAGCTGACTCCGGATGGCCGGCTTATCTGCCAAACGGGCATGGATATGGAGGACATTCAGACCCTGCTCTCAGACGGAACGCCGGAGGAGCTCGGTACGGACGAGCTGGCGAAGCAGGCCAAGTACTACATCCAGCCTGCTGTATCCAAGTATCGGGAGGCGCTCCTCAAAGCCGGGTTCCAGGAAGCCTCGGAAATGACCGACCAATTCGTCGCGGCCACGTTCCACCGAGACGTCGATTTTCGTAAGCTCGACGAGGTCCTGGCCCAGGTTCAGTGGTGCAAGCAGCAGTTTAAAAAATCGTGAGGCGTAAGGGGTGAGGCGTAAGGTGTCAGGGCAAGGGCGATCTTCTATCCGCAAACATAAGCCGAGTCTTCCCTTGTTTGCCTCTCCCACTCTCTTCCAATCCGCGAAGACCTGCCAGTGACGAATCGTCGAGGCATCCGCGATTTCGAGGAGTTCCGGGATGCTGTCGTCGCATACCGCTTGCCGCGCGTCATTCTGACGGCATTGGATCTCGACCTCTTCACCGTGATGGGAGGGCGACCGTGGACGGCGGCAGCCTTAGCGAGGCGCCTGCGTGTGAGTCCACGCGGGTTGGAGATACTGTGTCGCAACCTGGCGACCGCGGGGTTGCTCACGAAGCGGGGCCTTCGGTACCGAAACACCCGCCTCGGCCTGGGCGAGCTCAACGCGAAGAGCCCGCGTTATCGGGGGGCCTACCTGCAGCTCATCCGTAGCCACTACGACGACTGGTCCCAGCTCACCAAATCTGTGCGGCGGGGGCGCCCCGTGGAAGGCGACGCGCCCGACAACCCGGCTTACCGCCGCCGGTTCAGTTGGGCCATGCATCATCGATCGAAGGATATTGCGCCCAAGGTGGCCGCGCAGATCGATCTACGCGGCGCGCGGTCGCTGCTCGATCTGGGCGGTGGCCCGGGCACCTATGCCCTGGCATTTCTCGCCAAGAACCCGACGCTCCAAGCGACCGTCTGTGACAGGGGGCCGGCACTCCAGGTGGCGCGCCAGCTCGCGCGGCAGGTGAAACACGGCCGGCGGCTGGCGTACCTTTCACTGGATTTCATGGAGCAGACCCTGACCGGCCGCTACGACGTGATCTGGTATTCCAACGTGCTCCACATTTACTCCCCCGCCGAAAACCAGCGGCTGTTTCGTCGGCTCGGTCGGCATCTGAATCCCGGTGGGCGTCTGCTCATCCAGGATGCCTTCACCACGGATCGCGAAGGTCTCGCGCCGGCGGATACCAACCTGTTTGCGGTCACCATGCTGCTCTTCACCAAGACCGGCAACACCTATGGCCTGGCGGAGACCACGCGCTGGCTCAAGGCTGCAGGGTTACCGACGGTCCGCAGGATCGCGCTGCGAAGGGGCACGGAGGACTGGGAGGGAGCCCTGCTCGATGCCAGGAAGGCCCGGTCACGGCGTCGATAAACGCCGCGCGTCCAGGAACCCTCGACCGCCGAGCAGGATGAGCAGGAAATTCAGGAGGCCGGTCACGCCACTCGCGGCGAGGATTGCCGGGTGGGCCGGACCCTGGGTCAACTCCTGAACGACCGTGGACAGATCGAGCGCCAGCCCCACGGTGCCGTACATGACGGCCGCCATTAGAGCCCAGCGCTGGCCGCTCGCCAGTGCCCCCACGAGAATCAGCGGAATCCCGTACAAGAAACCGAGCCACCCGTAGGAG
>JBFGRM010000027.1:0-18165 GCA_041563675.1 Nitrospiraceae bacterium
GCCCAGGCGGCGTCAAAGGGGCTGGGACTGGACCAGATCCGCCTCGTCCGGGACATCATCCACCACCTGCTCAGCACGGCCAAGAACATCAAGCTCTACCCGCGCCAGAGTCGCACCGTCACGAGCTCTCTCGAGCGCCTGAACGAGGGATTGACCCGGTTCTTGAGCGAGCAACGATCCCTGACGGTCGGGCGGACGAAGGACTCGCTCATCGTGAACGGCGAGAAGATCGATGTCACCGAGTTCAAGGGCGTGGCGGACGGCTTCCTCGAGTTCATGTCGGCCGTCGGTCTCAAGAGCCTGACCCTTCTGGCGCAGGTGCCGCCTCGCGAGGTCGAAGCGTTTTTCCTGGCCCTCAAGGAGCAGCCCAGCGGAAGCGGCACGGCCGAGTTTTGGAAGCAGATCGCCAAGAGCCAGCGTCTCTCCAAGATTCTGTTCGACGAGTATGATTACGGCGTCGAAGCCACGGATGCGGCCCAACCCGACGCAGCCGGGGTGGAAGAGGCGTCCGAGGAACCGGAGGAACAGGACGTCTCGTTCGACGAGCGGTTGCAGCAGATGCCCGGCCAGGTGAGCGACCTGTTGCTCCGAGGCGACACGACACGTCTCAAGGAAATCGTCGGGCGGACCTTCGAAGGATTTCACGGCCTGGATGCCCCGAGCCGGGGGAAGGTCGTCGACGTCTGCCGGACGGTCTTCGATACTTTGCCCTTCGGCTTCAAACCGGTCTGGTCCAACCTCGTCGCCGACCCGCTCATCGTCATCTGCGGCGAGGAGAAGGATCCCAAAGTCTTCGTCGTGCTCCCGACCATGCTCCGGAAAATGGCCGAGGACATGATCCCCTTCGCCGAATACCTTTTGGCGGCCAGGATCTTCTCCCGGCTAGTCGGCCTCTACAAAGACTTCCAGAAAGACCACGATTCTCGCGCGCAGATCCTCGGGGACGTGCTCGAACGGAGGCCGGACGGCAAGACCCAGAAGCTCCTCGTCCAGGATCTGAAATCCCAGGATCCCGCCAGGCAACAGGCCGTCGTGCAGGTGCTCGGCAGCCTGGGCCCTGCCGGAATGTATCTCCTCATCGAGATCATCAAGACGGAAGACGACCTGCGCGTTCGCCAGCTGGCAGCCCGTCTCCTCGCGGACCTGGGCCAAAAGGCCGGAGGGGTCATCAAACGGGAGCTAGCCCTCGAGGTGACCGCCCAAGGCCGGTGCCGCATGCTGGAAGTCATCGATACGGTCACGCAATCCCTGGAGGCGGAGCTCGCGTTTGCGCTCGGAGACGAGAATCAACAGGTCCGCCAGGCGGCCTTCAATCTGGCCGAGCGGCTCCGCGATGATCGGACGATCAATCTCCTGTTGAACTGCGCTGTCAGTGAGGACGCGGAGCTTGCGGCCGGTGCGATCCGCTGTCTCGGCAAGCTCAGACCGGCGGGCGCCTCGGCACGGCTGATCTCGGTCCTCCAAACGACGCGGGACACCGATCCCGCCCTCGCCTGCTGCCAGGCGCTGGGGCAGATCGGCGACCCGGCCGGCATCGAGGCCCTGGCCCGAATCGTGGCCGCCAAAGGCTGGTTCTACCTCGGACGGCGCTATAGCGCCAAGGTGCGCGGCGCGGCGGCCTTTGCGCTGCGGGCCCTCCCGGCTGCCCAGGTCGCGGAGGCGCTCACTCCCCTCCTCCACGATCGGGACTTTCGCGTGCGGCGCGTGGCCCGGACCTACGTACAATCACCATAAAAACGGCAAAAAAGGTGTCAAACGGCAATAAAGGTGTCAGGAACCTTTTTTACCTGATTAGGCTCCCGGCACTTTGAAAGGTGGGCGCCCCCGTGGCCGTAGCGTGCCCTCAAGTCCAAGCCGCTGCGCGACCCGTTGCACCCAGCCCCCACTCCCATATGGCTCGCCTCTCGTCACACAACGCCGCACCGACGCGAGCTCTGCGGCTGTCTGCGGCTCATTCACCCAATCCACCCAGCGTCGAGGCCGCGGCATCGGCCAGTCGGCAAGCCACGGGGTAGCCTGACGAGACGGCTTGTTCCTCCGCCAGAGGCTTGACCATCTCCATTCCTCCGCCCGCACCACCAACTCTGCGCGCAAGGGATTCCGCTCCACATACCGGCAGACCGTCAGGAAGTGCTCATCTGCCTGCACTGGAAAGGACTTGAAGCGTCCCTGGTACACATGGCCAGTCCCCGCGGATTGCCGGAAGGCATGCCACCGCTGGGTGTGTGTGAGCGTCAGCCATGCCATGAACCGTGACAGATCCCCGTCGCGACGAGGCCATAACACCAAGTGCCAATGATTCGGCATCACGCAATAGGCCAGCGTGCGCATGCTCACCTGTTCGTGCGCCTCCGCCAGCGCTTGCTCGAAGGCCTCGAAGTCCCCGGCTCTGGAGAAGATGACCTGCCGGGCGTTGGCACGGTTCAGGACGTGATAGACGATGCCCCCGGCCGCGGCGCGTAGTGGTCGCCCCATGGCCCGCGACTCTACGCCGGGCGGCAGCCGCAATCAAGAAAAAGGTTCCTGACACCTTTTTTCGAAGTTATTGAAAAAAAACAGGGCCCACGGCTCGGGGAGCCGTGGGCCCTTTGGCTTCGGGGGGTCCTATGACCCCCTTTGGTTCCTCAGCTAGCCGGCGTCAATCGCGCCGGTTGTACCAGGTCACAAACCGGCTCGTGATCGCGGCCACCGCATCCACCTCGATGCCGGTCAGCTCGCCGGAGGACTTCTGCACGTAGGCGGTCATCTTGCCGCCGCTGCCGCCCTTGCCGACGTGGACCACCGCCTGGGAGGCCATACCGACACCGGTGGACATCCGGCGGTTCACCACCTTGTTGCTCCCCGAGGTGGTCGAGCCGATGACGGGCGCCGAGTAGGCGCCGCCGGTCTTGTAGTACAGCGCGTACATGTAGCCCGTGCCGTTCAACTGGCAGGGGTCGTTGTTCGGGACGAAGGTCGGGAAGAGCACGAGCCCGCCGAAGACGAGCGGCCGCACCAGCGCCCGCTCACCGCTGTCGGACAGCTTCGTGAACCACCCGTCCCTGCTCTGCACCAGCGCAATGAGCGACGGGAAGTCGCTGGCCCCGCCCCCCGTGGTCACGCCTGTCACCTGATCGGTCGTGCCTCCACAGGTGCCAATCCCGATCACGCACACTTGGGCGGACGACATGTCCACGAGATCGTTATCCAGGCAGCTCGTGGGGTTCACCTCGGCACAGGTGCCGCTCAAGACGGAGTCCTTTGTCCCCACGAAGTACTGCTTGTCCGTATTCGCTCGATCGACCGAATCCCAGAGCCGGCCGGTCCCGCCGAAGACCCACAGCTTGTTGCTGTCGTCGACGGTCACCGCCGGCGACGCCGTCACCGGTCCCAGCTCGAGCGTTGTCCCGAGGTCATCCACGAAGGTGTTCAGGATCTCGGTGGCGCGCCGGAACGGACCGCCGGGATTCACACCCCAGACGTCCGGGGAGCAGGGGGTGACCAGGCAGTCGTTCTTGGTCAACCGGTACAGCTTACCGCGCCAGGGCAGGCTGCCGTCGTGGATCGTGCCGCCCGCGTAGGTCACGTCAACCCGGTAATCGAAATCGTTGTCGATTGTCAGGGTCGAGGACAGGAACGCGTTCATCGTCTCGCCCTCGATTTTCTTGACGTTGATGTTGGCCGCGCCGGGGCCGGCGATGAAATCGATCGCGAAAAAGTTGCCGGCCTGCGCGGCGTTGCCGCCGTACCCGGTCGGCCCGGAGCCGACGATCATGAACCATTTGGCGTTCGTGTTCACCGTCATACCATCGGCCGCCGGACTGACGCGCAGCATCGAGGGCCTGGCCGTCGTCAGGCCCAGGTCCGAGCTGGAGAAGCTCATGATGAGCTTCGGCGCCACCTCCGGGTCGGTGATATCGAGGACGTAAATGGCGCTGTAGAACGACCGGGTCTCGTCCGGCGTCACCGCGTTGTTGTCGAAGTCCCCGGTGATCGTCATCGGAGGGGCGCCGCTGCCGGCGACGCAGGCGCCGCAGCTTCCGCCGAGCCGGAATCCACCCATGAGGATCGTGCCCCAGCCGTTCGGGTGGCTCACGCCGGTCTGTCCGGTCACGCAGGGCGAAGGCGCGCCGCCAGCCCCGTCGCAGAAGATCCGCACGTCCGTCGCCTTCGGCGTCGCATCCACGTAATAGACGTGGCCGTAATCGGTCCGTGTCAGCCACTGGAGATGCGGCAGCAGCTCCTGGGGGATGAACGCGTACATCTCATCCCCCAGCGGCGGTGTCTTAGTCACACCTGGCGCCGTCGTCTTGAAGTAGCCGTGCTCCGTCACGGCTGCGGTCCCGGGGTCGTCCCCGCGATGGAAGAAGCCCGCATTGAAGGCGTGCAGCAACCCGTCGTTCGCGCCCACGTAGGCGACCTGCCGCCGGTCCTTATAGTCGTTGAAGAAGTCGGCGTAGGTGATATCCCCGTAGATGAGGTCATACCGTTGCGCCGGGGGGCCAACGACGATGGGCTGCGCGTTCACCGGATCGCCCAGCTTCCAGACCTTCAGCGAGCCGCCCACCGTGAGCTCACGATCGCGCATGTTGGCGATCTGGTCGCCGCGGATGAAGTTGATGATGTTTTCCGCGGTGTAGGGGGCCGCACCCGCCCGGATGTAGGGCGCAAGCTTACCCGTATTGCTCGTCCTGCCGGCGCAGTTGGCGTTGAACTCGATCTGCTCGCCGGCATCCACGATCTTATCGCCGTCCAAGTCTACCCAGGTCTCGATGTTGCGATCGCAGGAGTTCATATTCGCGAGCGAGGTGCCCGCCTCCCAGATCGGCGTCATGTCCCGCAGGTCCACCGTGGCCACCGGGGTCCCCGTGTCGGGTACGCCATTGCCGTCGGCGTCGTTGTAGCGATCGATGACCGTCTTGTTCAGGCCCACGTCGAACCGCGGCCGCACGATCTGGTCGTCCTCATAGACGAGCTTCGCGTCGCCGACGGTGTCCTCGCGCAGGTTCCCGAAGGCGTCGAGGAACAAGCCCTGCGTCGCGCCCGTCCACTTGACCTCGCGCGTGCCCTCGAAGAGCGAGGGGAAGAAGAAGGCCTGGTAGAGCGCGCCTTCACCCGTCGAGGACGAGGCCAGCACCGAAGCCGCGGAGCCGGCCGAGGCCCGGTTGAGGATCGCGAGCATCGCATTCCCGAGCTGCTCCTCAAGCTTCAGCGGGTTGGCCGCGTGGAAGTAGGTATCCGGCCGACCGTTCCCGTCCTCGTCCCATTCGGACACGAGGTTCGGCGTCCCGTCCCCGTCCTGGTCCTTAAAGCCGCCGTACTTGGCCGCATACCAGAGCGGATCCTTGAGGAAGCCGGCCGTGGAGCCCGTGACGGTGAAGGTCCGCTCGTTCTCGGCCGTCTCGTTGCCGTCGTAGCGGTCGCAGTCGCTGAAACCCGCGCCGCCCCCGCACTTGATCTCGTAGTACTCGCCCTGGCCCGTCACGCCCTGAATGAGGTAGCCGGCGTAGTCGGTATGCCCGGCCGCGGCGGAGAGGCCCTTGACCTTGACCGTGATCGTCCCCGCGCCGGTCTTGACGTACATACGGTGCCGGATGTCCAGCTCGTAGTCCCAGCCGTACTCGGCGTCGTCCCACATGATGTCGTAGCAGGAGGTATAGCCGTTCCCCTGCTCGGCGATGTAGTCCGCGTCGTTCTGGCAGAACTGGAAGTCCACCAGCGCGCCCTTGGAGTTGTCGCCGCCCGCGCCCTGGCTCCCGCAGCCGGGATAGGACGTATCCGGACAGCCGTCGTGGAAGATCGGGATGAGCTGGACCGTGTCGGTGCCGACCGTGAATTGAATATCGGGTATGGGCGACCCCGTCATCACAGAGAAGGTCGTCATCTTCTGATCACCTGTCAGCGTGCGGAGGTCCGTCGTCTTCGCGTAATGGGCGAGACCGGCCATGTAGAAGGCGCCCCGCTTCGTCGGCTCCTCGCCGCAGAGGCCGCGGATGTTGGTGAAATTGCCCGTTTTTGACGTGCAGGCCCGGTCGAAGGTGCCGGCGGATTCCCCGACGAAGACGTTGCCGATGCCTTCCAGGGTATTCATGTTCGCGTTCGAGACCAGCGTCTGGACGCTCGGTGTCCCGTTGCTCGGATTTATCGTCGCCGGCCAGTACGACCCCGGCAGGTGGTCGGAGTCGTAGGACGGGAACGCGTCCGAAATGATCAGCGCATAAGGCTGCGCGCAGGTCGGACAGGTCGTGTAGGGATCAGCCCAGGAATTGGATTTATCGGGCAGTTGACTAAATCCCGGGTCACCCAGGTTGAATTCCGTCGTCGGCCCGGTCTCCCCCTTGAAGTACCGGATCGTCTCGTAGAGCATCTCCCCGATCGGGTTGCCCCAGCTCGTGCACACGCCGTTCGTCAGTGTCGCCGGCTCACCCGGCACGCAGGATCCCTCGCCGCCCCCGTAGTCGTACCAACCCGTGCTGTAGTTATACTGCGTCACGAAGAGCTTATCGAGCGTCTTGATGAGGGAGGAGCTCGACTTGAAGATCCCGTTGCTATTGTCCATCTCGGAGTTCACGTCCGTGATGTTACTGCGGAGAATCCCACCGCTGACGTTGCCCCCGAAGCTCCCCGTGATGAGGCCGAACTTCATCTGCACCACGTCGTCCGTCTCATCGATGTTGCCCTGCCGGTTGAGGCCGAACCGCTGCATGATGCCGCTCGGCTTCCACTTGTTGTTCTTGAACTCCTCGCAGTTGGACTCCGGCATCGTCGCCACGCAGACCTGCACCACCGCATTGTACGTGGCGTCCGGAACAAACGCAGGTCCGCCTGGAAACTCCTTGGTGCACTGCTTGCCCTCAGTGCTCGCCGCGTAGGGATAGTAACCGTTCTTGACGTAAATGTACGATTCGTTGTCGTTCTTCGCGGTGTTCAGGTTACAGAGGGTGATCTGTCCCCAGGCGAAGGGCGTGAGCGAAGAAACGTCGGCGCCTTTGTAGACCTTGACCCATGAGTGGGCGTCCTGCGGCAAGCGGGCCCGCATGAGAGCGGTATCCGTGGAGGTGTCGGTGAAGCGCTTCCCGCCATAGAAGACCTTGCGCAGGATATCCAGCCGTGACATCGAGGACCAGTTCAGAAAATTACCGCTCCACTGGGCGGTGCAATAGTGCCCGTTGGTCCCCGTCCCCGGCCCGGCGGGCTCGAATCGGGTGCCGCTGTAGGTGTAGCACTTCTTGGGATCCCAGTAGCCGTAGTAATCGATCGTGTCCGTATAGGTGATGTCGATCGTGCCGTCCTCGTCGAGGTCCATCACGTCGTTGTAGGCCTTGTAGAAGAGCTTGTGGTCCTTGGACATGACGAACATCACGATGGGCGGAACCACGTCGCTCATGAAGGGCGGGTAGGACGTGTAGTCGGCCATCGACTGGGCCCACATGGCCTTCGGTGTCGCCACCGCCAGGACCGCGATGAGAAGACTTGCGATGAGCTGTTTGCGTTTCATAGTGTGCCTCCGGATCTTCGTCCGATCACATCTTGTAGCGTCGGATCACGTCGGGCATGTCGATGCCGTAAAAGAAGATGTGCGTGACCTTGCCGTGCTCATCGAGCATGATCCGCACGTTGCCGCGTTTATCTTTCTCGAGCGTATAAGTATCGATGACGACGTTCTTCGCGTAGTAATACCGCTTGTTGTCCACGGTGATGTAGCTGTCGGTGTAGTGCTTGATCTTGCCCCAGACCCGCCCGCCGAGCTTGTCATCATCGCCCCCGCCACCAAGGCCGCTCTCGGCCTGGACGGTTGCCACGACGTCCCAGGCATTGTCACGACTTTCTTCTGAGGTGAACGAGAGGGACACCATCAGGGGCAGAAGCATCGCAAAGGCCATCGCGGTACGGGTGAGAGCGTTCATGGTTCCCTTACCTCCGAACTTCAGTGTGGATGCTCGATGTTGGACAGACTTGTGGTGCCTTGTGCTTACGCAATCCATGTGCCTCTCTGTCCACCACGCGGCCTCCTAACACAATGAATTTGTGAGCTTTTCTGACCAATCTTTCTCGTCGTGATAAACCTTGAACATTTTTGCTCAGCCCCGAACCTTTTTTTGACTGTCCCTGGCCAATTCGACACACCGCAGGCCAAAAAAAAGCCCATTCCCTCGCTTGAGAGAATGGGCGCGTTCCCGATGAACAACCCCTCTGAAGTCTGTTCAGCGTGGCAACCAGGCGAACCGTCGGGTCATCGTGCGATCCCGCTGAGGTCCCTTGGCTTTGCGTCCCACCCTCTCGAGTGGTTTGCCTTTCAACACCGTCAATCCAGTCAGCTCTCTACGATGCTCCTTGTTCCTCTGTGCTCCGCGCTGCCTGCCGCACTCTGCCGTGCGACGTTTCACAACCTGTGCTGAACTCTACCATCGCGGGATCGAACCATCAATCCTGCTTCGGGGGCCCTACCTTCGAGGGAGGCCGGGCTTCCCAGGTCCGTCCGGCATCCACGACAAGGCGTGACGCCCGGCCGCCTCACGCGCTTGCGCTAATCGCGCGTGGCGTACCAGGTCATGAACCGACTGGTCAGGGCCATGCCTGCGGCGTCGAACTCGATCTTGGTCATGTCGGCCGTCGACTTCTGGATGTAGGCCGTCCCCTTGCCGCCGCTGGAGCCGCTGCCGATGTGGACGACCACCTGCGAGGACATACCGGACCCGATGTTGGTCGAGCGGTTGATATTCTTGTTGCTGCCGGACGCCGTCGTGCCGATCACCGGGCTCGAGTAGGCGCTGCCGGTCAGATAATAGAGCGCGTAGAGGTAACTGTCCCCTGTAGTCGTGCAGGCGCTGTTGTTGGTCGGCGAGAAGGTCGGGAACAGGACCAGCCCGGCGATCACGATCGGACGGACGAGCATGCGCTCACCGGTCGCCGGCAAGGTCGTATACCAGCCATCCTTCGCCTTCACGAGTTGCACGAGGCCTGGGAGGGTCTGATCCGTGAGTCCCGTGACCCCGGTGACCTGGTTGGTGGTCCCTCCGCAGTTCCCCACGCCGAGCAGGCAGACCTGGGCACCCGACACATCCACCAGGTCGTTGGCATGGCAGCCCGTCGCGGTGGTCTCCGTACAGGTTCCATTGAGGACCGAGTCCTTCACGCCCACGAAGTGCTGGGTGTCCGTGTTGGTCTTGTCGATGGAATCGTAATTCCGCCCGGTTCCCGCGAAGATCCAGAGCTTGTCGCTGTCGTCGATGGCCACCGCCGGCGTCGACGCGATCGGGCCCAGGTTGATCGCATTCGAGGCGGGGAAGGTGTCGAGCACCTCCGACGGGGCCCGATTGGTCCCCGCAGCGATCCCCCAGGTCGAGGTCACACAGGGCGCGGCGAGACAGTCGCGCATCGTGAGGCGATACAACTTCCCGCGCCACGGCGGTGCCGTGTCGTCGATCACGCTGCCCATATACAGCACGTCCACCCGGTAGTCGAAGTTTCGATCGATCGAGACCGGCGTGCCCATGAAGGCGTTCAGGCTCTCGGCCGGCATCGTCGTGACATTGGCATTATTTGCTCCGGGCCCCTGCGCCAGGTCGATCGCGTAGAGCTTTCCCGCCTGGGTCGTGCGGCCGTCGTATCCGGTCGGGCCCGAGCCCACCACCATGAACCACTTCGCGTCTGTGTTGTCGGTGGTGGCGCTGCTGGTCGGGCTGACCCGGAGCATCGACGGCACCGTCGAGGCAAACCCCAGGTCGGCGCTCGAGAAGCTCCAGAGGAGCTTGGGGTAATTCGCCGATTCCGGGTTCGTGATGTCCAGGACGAAATACACGCTGTAGAAGTCGCGGGTCGTGTCCGGCGTCGCTCCATTGTTGTCGAAATCGGCCGTGACCGACATCGGCAGCCCGTTGCCGGCCGGGCAGGCGTTGCAGCTCCCGCCGAACCGGAGGCCGCCCATGAGAATCGTGCCCCAGCCGTCCGGATGGTCCGTATCAGGGGTGAAGATCCGGGCGTCCGTGACCTTCGGGGTCAGGTCCACGTAGTACACGTGGGTGTAGTCGGGCTGCGTGAGCCACTTGAGGTGCGGCAGCACCTCCTGGGGAATAAAGCCGAACAGCTCGTCGCCGAGCGGCGGCGTGTTCGTGACGCCGGTCTGGGTGGTGGTGAAGTAGCCGTGCTCGGTCTTCGTCGTCGTCGCCGGGTCGTCGCCACGGTGATAGAAGCCGGCGTTGAAGGCGTGGAGCATGCCGTCATTCGCTCCGACATAGACCACCTGGCGTCGATCCTTGTATTGCGCGAAGAACGAACTGTAGGTCGTGTCCCCGTAGATGACGTCGTACCGCTGCGCCGGCCCGCCGACGGTGATCGGGCGGGAGTGGATCGGGTCCCCCATTTTCCAGACCTTCAGGGTCCCACCGACCGTGAGCTGGCGGTTGCGCAGGCCGGAGACCTGCTCGCCGCGAATGAACTGAATGATGTTGGCCGCGGTATAGGGCGAGGCCCCCGGTCTGAGGTAGGGCGCGAGCTTGGTCGCGTTGGCCGACGTGAACTGGATGCGCTCCGCGGCGTCCACGACCTTGTCGTTGTCCTCATCGATCCACGTATAGATGTTCCGATTCGCGTGGTTCATGTTGGCCAGGCGCTCGCCCGCCTCCCAGATGCTGTTCGCCCGGCGCAGCTCGACCGCCGCGCCGACGGGGGACGTCGTGTCGGGCAGGCCGTCGGCGTCGGCGTCGTTGTACCGGTCCACCAAGACCTGGTTGCTCACCGCGTCGAACCGCGTGCGGACGATCTGGTCCTCTTCGTAGACGAGCCGGCCGTCGGCGACCGTGTCCTCACGGAGGTTGCCGAAGGCGTCGAGGAACAACCCATGGGTGTGACCGGTCCACTTGATGTCCTTGAGGCCCTCGACCGTGCTGGGGTAGAAGTACGCCTGGTAGACCGCGCCTTCGCCCGTGCTCGACGAGGCGAGCACCGAGGCGGCGCTGCCCGAGCCGCTGCGCTGGAGGATGGCGCTGATCAGCGTCGTCATCCGGTCCTTGATGTCCTGCGCATTGGAGGATTCAAAGTAGTTGTCCGGCACGCCATCGGGGGTGGCCGCGCCGGTCAGATTGTCGGCCTGGTCCCACTCGTCCTGCAGGTCGGGCTCGTTGTTCCCGTTGATGTCCTGGAAGCCCCCGAATTTCGCCGCGGTTTGGAGCAAGCTCGACCCGCTTCCGAAGGCGAAGAAGGTGAACACCGTGACGTTCTGGCTGCCCGCCAGGTCCTTGCCGGTCTCGTTGATGGTCGCCACGGTTCCGTCTCGAATATCGGTGGTATGTGTCCAATAGCTCACGTCGTCCAGATAGCCGCTGCCGCCCCCGATGCCGTCAGCCAGCCCTTTTATGGAATTGGGAACGGTCGTGTCGTTGGTCGCCTCTCCGTCGGTCAGCATGATGATATAGCTGTCGCAGCACGAAACGTAGGCCGACGCCGAAGCCCACTTCGGTGCGACGAAGTAGTACGGGTCTCTGGTGATGTCGGTATAGTTGTAGTGGCCGTTGTGGTAGTACGGCGGGAGCTGGGCGAGGTACCGCGTGGCCTCAAAGAGCGCCTCGGCCAACGGGGTGCCTACCCCGCCGGGGTTGGTGATGGCGTCCAGGAGCGTCGCGATCGTCTGCGGGTCACTTCCGATGTCCGCCAGGAGCTTGGCGCCGTCGCTGGCCTGGTCGGTGAATCGCATGAACCCCACCCGCGCCCGGTCGCCCACGTCCTGCACGATCCCGCCTGCCGGCGCGCTCACATCCACCACGATGTTATGATAGGTGCTGCTGACCTCAAGTCGCGCATCTTTATGCGTCCTGAAATCCACGGGGTCTCCCGAGACCAGGGCTGACGGCATGAGGTTGTTCACGCTGGATTGGGCCACGGAAATGGTTCTGGTTGACCCGTTCTCCGTCAAGCCCTCCAGGGTCGTCGTGCACTTCCCTTGGGCGTCCCGGCCCCCGGTCGTACACTGGCCGCCGATCAAGGCCCACTTCGCGATGTCCGCGCGGCGCATGGTGACGAAATTCAGCAGGTTCCCCGACCAGGCATAGCCCGCCGGGCACGAGCTCGGGGGGCCCGCGCCGTTCGCCGTCGCGAGATCCGGCACGAACTTCCCCGCGGCGCCGTCGTAGTTGTAACACTCCGTCACTTCGAAGATGCCTTCGTAGGTATCGGCATTGTTGTAGGTCTGTCCGTCGTAGGCCATACGGTTCATGCTGGCGGAGGTGTCGTAGACGACCAAGATGTTGGACGCCACCGTGTCGGTGACGAAGGTCGGGAACGACGTGTAGTCGGCCATCGTCTGGGCCCCGGCGTTGAAGGGAAAGGCCGCGCTCCCCGACAAGAGCAGGGCTACAACGAGATATCGTGTGAGGCTCTGAACCAACATCATGCGGCTCCTCGCTGCCATCTTGGCTCTATGTATCTGGATGCGTCACCGAAGGAGAGCTCGGTCAATCATCCAAGAGCGTGATCGCGACGATCTTCCCTTTCTTGATATGTAAGACAACCAGGACCCCTCGGTACACTTCCTCGACCCGCCTGGTGTAGCCCTCCTCGTCGCGAATGACGACGTTCGAGGGGACCGGCAGTACTCTGTCCGCGACCTGGACTTGGATGACCTTCGCGGTCGTGGCTTTCACCTCTCCATGGAGGATCGCGGGCGAGGGTTTCGCGAAGCCGCTCTCGACGCCCGACACCGTCATCAGGAGGGCCAATGAAACGACTGAGATGATGTTCGATCGGATCGCGCGGCGGCTCTTCCGAATAGCGGACGTACTGTGCTCGACATTCCCGGCGTGTGATTCGTCCATGGCAGCGCCTCCCAACACCTGCTCCTTGCGGGGTTTAGTGAGGATACCGACTGTTTGGATGCCCGTAAATCACCCGCACGTATCCCCTCGTTCGGCGGGCCTGCGGGAATCGACCGCAGAAGCCGATTTTGGCATGCATCCTCCTGGGGACGACCCTCTCGTCGGTGGGGATCACAGACTTCGAACGGTAGGGGGCAATCGGGCGCACCAAGCGCCTGGCGTAGCTGGCAGGGCAGTGAGAAGGGCTTGTTAGAGCGCGCGCTGGCAGCCGTCGCCCGCAAGGGTGCAGGCGTAGACGCCGATGATGCGGCTACTGGTGCCGGTCGCGGTGTTGGAGGAGACGCAGTCGATGCGGTAGAGAATCTCCGCGCTGCCGCTCTGCGGCTCGTCAAAGGCCTGCGAGGTGCCGGGCTTGGGCTGGACGTAGAGGCGGTCGATATCGCCGTTGACCGCGTAATTGTTGACTGTCATCACCAGGTTCGGCGCGCCAGCCGGGGTGTCGCCGTTGTTATTGTCGGATCCCCGCAGCTCGTCGTTCAACGTGTTGTAGTTCGCCGCCGGGACCGGCCCCGGGGGCACTTCGTCGTCTTTGAATGCGGTCGGCAAGCTCCCGCCGGCCGCGACGTCCAGGGTGGCGAGGATGATCTCCATGCCCGTGTCGAGACAGGACTCCGCCGCGCTCGCGGATGCCTCACCGGTCCTGGTGAAGCCCGCCATCCGGCCTTCCATCCCGGTCACGGTGATGGCCGCGACCCCGATGACCGTCAGCGCGAGGATGAGCAGCATGACCGTGACCAGGGCCAACCCCCGCTGGCTCTGATGGAGGTCATAGAAGCACGGTTTATTGGATACATTTGGTTCCATGATCATGGCCCCACGTTACGGGTCTCGACGGCCCGGGTCAGGACACGCCGCCGGTCGACCTGGTAGTTGATGATGTTGTAGCCGGCATCGGCCGAGGGATCGTGATCGCTCACGACGACCGGTCCGGGCGTGGCGATCTGGCGCACCCGGCCGGCTTCGCTGATGCCGCCGTCGGCCTGCGATTGGATGGCCACGACGTTGATCTCGACGAGCTTGATCTTGTCCGGTGTCATGGGATCGACGTTCCAGGCGTTGTTGGTGACGAAGTCGCCGAGGTCGAAGGTTCCCGTCGCATTCTGGTCGTCCGGAATGCCGTCGGGGTTGCCGCTGTTGACGAGGGCGTTGCAGCCGTCGCAGGCGTAGGCGAACTGGATGTCCTCGATCCCCTCGACCAGCGGAACACCGGCGCCGCCGTTCACCGCCCGCAGGAGGCAGGGAGCATTGCCGCCGCAGGCTGCCGTCGCGGTGCCGATGGAGTAGGTGACGCATTCGAGCAGGAACACCTGCGTTTGTGCCGGGAAAATCTTCGGCGCGCCGACCTGGTCCACCAGCGTGATCGTATCCGTGCCCGGATTGATGGCTTGGACATCGGACGAGACCGCGCCGCCGACGGAGACGGTGGAGCCTACGACCATCCCGGCCGCCTGCATGTCGGCCACCGCTCCCGCTTGCAGCACGATATTTGTGAACGGACCTTGCGCCTGCGCATTGAGAACCCAGAACGGCGTGATGGCCGTATTGGAATTGGGTACGACCATGTTGATCGTATCGGGGCCCGTGTCCGCCCCCGCGGGGTTGTTGTCCCCTGGCACGATCGGCACCGCCGCACCGTTGATGGTGCACGCGCCCACCGGTCCGGTCATGCCGAAGCCCGCCAGCTTGACGTCCCTCGCCAGAAGCTCCATGGCCAGGCGCACGTTCTGCTGCGTGCTCGCGACCATGTCGTTGACCTGCGTCGCCTTGTTGCTGGCGACGAGGGCCGTGAAGCCCGCCCCCACGACGATCATCGAGATCACGGTCGCGGCCATCAGCTCCACGAGGGACACACCGGCCTCCGCCGTGACGCGGCGCACATGTGCGGGCACCTGTTGAGAGCGACGTGAGATCATGGCGGTGTCATCACCGATTGCAGCGTGACGAAGGCGGACCGTGAGCGCTTCTGCACGTTGTCGCCGGCCCCCATCTGCTTCGTCCGCCACCGGACCTGTACGACGACCTGGCTCTGATTCAGCGTGGGCGGACCGAAGGGATTGGTTACGTTGACGGTTCCCCGCACGCTGTTCAGTCCAGAGTTGTTCAGATTGAGCTGCCACTGCGCATAATCGCCGCGGGCGGTGGGTTGGGTCGCCGGAGGTTGGGTCGCCCCGTTGCTGGTATCGATGCCGGAGCCCAGCGCGCCGTTGTAATTCGTCACGTTCGCCCGATTGTAATGAATGCGCTCAAGCATCTCCGACGCCATGTTCGTCGCGGTCGTGAGCTCTTGTGCATCGACGTTGTGACTGAGCGCCATGGTTTGCATCGCCGCGAGGCCCAGCAGGCCGACGGCGAGGATGCTCATTGCGATCAGGCTCTCCAGCAGACTGAAGCCCGACTCGTCCCTGTGCCGATGCCGATATGTGCTCGCAAGTCTCATGCGCTTGTGATCCTCACGGACACGTTGCCGCCGGACACCAGTTGGATTTTCCCGCCGGGGTCACGCGGACGGAGTAGGTCTCACCGCGGCGATTGGTCAGGGTGACGAGCTGGTCGCCGGCGCCGCCCTGGAACCGGAGCCCCTGGGAGGTGAACCGCACCGGGCCGCCCGAGAACGCATTGACCGAGCTGCCCAGCGTCGTCGTGCCGAGGGCGTTGGTCGTGATCTGCACCCGACCGGCAGCCACGGACAGGGTCACCTGGATCATCCTGTTGCGGTTCATGGCGGACATGCGGGCATAATTCAGCGTGCTGGCCAGCTCCACGGCTCCCTGACGGAGGTCGGCCCGCGCCGCCCAATCCAAATACACGGGCGTGGCCATCATGGTGCCGAGCGCCATGATCACCATGATGATCGTGAGCTCGGGCAGCGTCAGGCCCGATTCGCCACGAATTCGGGACAGTCCTGTGGTGCGAGAATGAGACATAGCCACTCCACATGCAGCAAGCGCCATGCCTTCATTTAAGAGGACTTTGGTGACCAGAAAACTTTGATTTTACAACAGAATCACTCTTGTGGTGGGGACGGCTTCTGCACATAAAACGTCGGTCGACCGGACAATTTACGGCACATCCGGCGCGGGCCGAGTACGAGGCGTGATCGAGCACTGAGCTTCAAGCCCAACATTATAGTCTGACTTTTCGAACCGGCATCTGATCGCGCGCCTTGCCGGAAGAGGTGAGGGCGATTGAGAGGGAGTCAGGAGACGGACGGTTCACCTGAGCTCGCGAAAGCTCCCCGGCACGAGATAGACCAGCGGCATCCCCCGCACCAGACCCTGCCGCAGCTCGTGGTTGTACCAGACCTCGACCCGGTCTGGGCCCGTCGCGCCGGCCATCATCGTATGGCCGATCGACAGCGAGCCGAAAACGCGGGCCTGCCCTGAGATCGTGAGCGAGCCGGAGGTCATGAGAACCCCTTGCAGATTGATCCGGGACAACTGAACCGGGACGCGGTCATGGAGCGATGTGAGACCCTCCGGAGGTGGGCTCAAGGCCGGGACCGACCGGCCCGCACCACGCGGCTGCCAGTGGACATCGGCATTGACGATAAAGAGGCCCTCTGCATAGGGCGCGGTGACCATCAGCCTGGGCCGTGTGCCGGGGTCGTCCTCGCCGCCCAGCTGGGAGTCGATGTACACGAGCCCCCGGTGATCGCCCACCGTCGCGGACGCGAAGACTTCATTCGCCGTCAGCCTCAATTCATGACGGGTCGTTGCGCCAGGATAGAGATAGCCGTCTTTCCGCAACAGGTAGTAGGCGCCGAACCGTCGTGCGGCCTCCTTGAGCTCCGCATCATCCCATTGATCCACCCGTAAGCCCGGCACCGGCTCCTGACGGGGATGGACGTTGTCGGGTCGCAACACTTCGGAGCCCGGAGCCGACGTGAAGATCGCCTCCCCCCCGATGTAGACATCGAGCCACCGGTCCTCCGGTTCCACCATCTGGCCGAAGGACCGCCCCGTCACTGGCGCCACGGGATTCTTGATCGGCACGTCCGTGACGCGTCCGAGGAAGACGTCGCCGTTCAGCTTGACATCCCCCCAGTGCACCCAGAGCGGCAAAGTTTGCAGGGCCGTCGTGCCAGCATATTCGGTCGTGGTGGAGCCGACCTGAAGCGCCGCGCGAAGCGGGGGGATACGGCGCACACCGACCTCCGCGGTAAAGACGCGACCGGCGCTCGGAGTCCCAACGGTGACCCCGATCATGCCGAGCATGCCGGGACGAGCCGGCCCGTAAAGCCGCAAGGCGAGGATGCGTCCCAGCCTGTTGAGGCCGGGGAGCCGCCCGATGAAGGCGGGGTTCAACAGACGATCATGGTCCGGATTGCTGGCGTCCAGGAGCAGGTCGGGGTCGTCGGTCGTCCCGCTGAGCTGTGAGCGCCCGTGGGCATCGAAAAAAGACGGCCCGTCAATGGGGTCGTCGTACCGCTTCACGACCAGCTCGCGGGGCACGGCATCAGGAACGGAGAGGGGATCGTGAAACCATCGCATGACGAGCGCAGCCCCCGAGCGTGCGAGCGACCGCGAGGCCGCTTCCTCGTTCGACGCCGCCACGCTCTGCACCTCCTGCGTCGCGAGGTTGAGGGAGAGCACGCTCAACGCCAGCATCATCGAGACGATCAGCATGGCCCCCAGCAACACCGCCCCCCGCTCGTCGGCGTGCGGCGAGCATCGTGCCTCTGCAATCAGGCCAACCATCCACACCTCGCATCAATTCTCCCCCTCACCCTTGCCCTCTCAGCCTCTGGGGGAGAGGAGAGGGAGAGGGAGATCGATTCCTTACATCCTCACTGAGATGACGCGGCGAATCGGTATGTTCGTTCCCTTCAGGGTGAGATCGATCCGCACCTGTGAGATCGCGGCCGGATCGAGGGCCGGCCTTCCCTCCGGCCCGAAGTACGACAATCGCATGGCCGTGACCTCGTCCACCAGCGTGCTCGCCCCGCCGTCCACCATTCGCATGAGGCGTGACAAGCCTTTCCCCTCCCTCCGGAGGTAGTACCGGACGTGATTCACGAGCAGCACGAGACTCCCTTGCGGAAACCCGGCCTCCAGCCGGGTGAGGAGCGTCAGCTCGCCGCGCCGGCCGTTTCGCGCAAGACGTCCCTGCAGACAGCGCGTGTCATCGCAGAGGAAGACACGTTTGCCTCTCCGCCATCCGGCGCCGCTGCGCACCTGCAGGACGGTGTCGTCCGCGGCGCTGGCCCGGGTCAAATGGGTCGAGAGACCAGAAAGGTTGGCATAAAACGACACTTCTTCGATGGCGGTCGTCAAAAGAGGTTGGCCGATGAGCTGCAGGCCGAGCCCGGCGGCCCCCA
>JBFGRM010000028.1:0-18062 GCA_041563675.1 Nitrospiraceae bacterium
CCCCGCTCGACGCGCGGCTGACCCTTGTTCATGTGCTCGAGCCTTTGGATTTGCCGGAGGAGCCGACCATGAAGTCGACTTTGTGGCGACGACAACATGCGGAAGCGGAGGACTTTCTCTCGCGTGCCTCGCGGACGCTGGACAAGAACTACAGCGAGGTACGATACGTCATCGTTGAGGGCTTCCCCGTGTATGAAATGCTGAAAGCCATCCGTGAGTACCGACCCGACGTGGTCGTAAGCGGTACACGCGGTCTCCGTGGAGCGAAGGGATTGGCACTGGGAAGCGTCTCACAACGCCTCTTGCACTATGCGCCCTGCTCGGTGATGCTCGTCCCCTCCCGCATCCGGTCCGACCGGCGATTCAAGGTGCTCCTGGCGACAGACGGCTCGCGGGGAGCCAAGGAGGCGGCCAGGTTCCTGACCCTTCTCTCCGACCTGAGGGAGGTCACGATCCTGGCCACCGTCAAGCCCGTCGAATCGCGCGACTTGCTTGCCTTCGGCGAGACGATGAAACGAGGGTCGCGTACGCTCCGCGCCGAAGTCTCTCGGTCCCGGCGGGCCGCGGCACAGAAGGCTTTGGACGACACGCTGCGCGTCTTGCGTCCGTCGGCCTTGACGCTCAAACCCAGGATTGTCACGGGTCATCCCGCCGTGACGATTCCGCGGGAAGCAAAGAAAGAAAAGTGCTCACTGCTGGTCGTCGGTTCACGGGGGTTCAGCGGGACGATGGCGATGGCACTGGGGAGTGTCTCCCTAGCCGTTGCGCAGTCAGCTTCTTGCCCCGTGCTCGTCGTCAAACGCCGCGCCTAAGGGCAGGTCATTGGTCAACGGTCAAGATGCACCGGACGCCAGCGGCTGCCGGACTTCACGCGCCAGCGCTCATGACCAATGACTGGTAACAAATGGCTGCGCAACCTCTGTTTGAATTCTCGGCTGGCGGAGTGGTGTTGCGCGACGGTGAGGTGCTCGTGATCCAGGCGCGGTCCCTGAGGGGGGATGCGGTCTGGACCTTTCCGAAGGGGAGGCTGAATCCATCGGAGAGGAGCCCTGATGCCGCGGTTCGGGAGGTAGAAGAAGAAACCGGATACCGCTGTCGGATCGAATGGGAACTGCCCCGATCCGAATACTGGTTTCAGCGTGAGGGCCTGCGGGTCAAGAAGACCGTGCGCTGGTTTCGCATGGCGGTCGTCGAACGGACGGGAGGCCCGGACGCCGAGGTCGAACAGGCCGTCTGGCTTCCCATCCGGGAGGCCCTGCCCCGACTCACCTATCCCTCGGACCGCACCCTGCTTCGGAAGGCGGCCGGTATGGACGACGAGAACGGTCCGCCTTGATCGGCGTGTTGTGAAGCTCGCGATTCATCGGTTCCACCCATGGAACGTGACGCCCACGCGGGCGTTCCAGATCCAACGGCGTCTCAGGACCAGGGTCGTCGCGAGCGGGCGCGTCCGTCCCGCTTGTGTGGCGGGAGCCGATCTCGCGTTTTTTCCGGGCTCCGACAGGGTGATCGCCTCTGTCGTCCTGCTGGCCTATCCGAGCATGAAGATCCTGGAGACCGTCGTGCGGCTCGATCGCACGTCGTTCCCCTACGTCCCCGGCCTCTTGTCATTTCGTGAGACCCCACCGCTGTTGCGCGCATTTCAACGCTTGCGGCAGGTTCCGGACCTGATCTTTATCGACGGACACGGGCTCTCCCACCCGCGAGCCGCCGGCATTGCCTGTCACATGGGAGTCCTGCTCGATATTCCCGTGATTGGGTGCGCCAAATCGATTCTGTACGGCCGATTCATGGAGCCGCGAAACCGGGTCGGCGCCGTGTCGTACCTTTATGACAAGCAACATGCCATCATCGGCGCCGCCGTTCGCACACGCGCCGGTGTGCAACCCGTGTTCATTTCCGTCGGCCACCGCATCAGCCTCGCCCACGCGATCCGTCTGACGTTGCGCTGTGCGAAGGGGTTCCGCATCCCCGAACCGACGCGGCAGGCTCACATCCTGGCGGAGCGAGCGAAGCGGGAAGGAAGCGTACGGCGTGAGGGGTCCGGGGTCAGGGGTGAAGGGAATCAGCCGCTCAGTGGGATTGGAGGGGTGTGGTGAGCCGGCATGTTCTCCTGACCGGGGTGCCGGGAGTCGGGAAGACGACAGTGATCCGAAGGCTGACCCAAGCCTTGGCGCCCTGGAATCCGTCCGGGTTCTATACGGAGGACATTCGTGAGCGGGGGAATCGTAAGGGCTTCCGGTTCGTATCACTGGACGGTCGAGACCTCGTCCTGGCCCATGTCGACCACCCGGGTCCCGCCCGCGTCGGTCGATACGGGGTGGACGTCGCCGGCTTTCAGCGGCTCCTGCAGCAGCTCGCCCTGCTGGATGCGCCTACCGCCCTGATCGTGATCGATGAGATCGGAAAAATGGAATGCCAGTTGCCGCGGTTCCGGGATCTCGTTGTCGAGTTGCTCGACTCATCCAAAGTCGTCCTGGCGACCATCGCGCTCAGGGGCGATGCGTTCATGCAACAGATCAAGCAGCGCCCGGACGTTCGTGTGGTGACTGTGACGCATCAGAACCGTGACGCGCTCGTTGAGTGCTTGAGTGGTGAGATCCGATGTGTTCTGAAAAGTCATTCGTGAGCTGGAAGTTGCTCTATTGGGTCGGCGCCATCATAATTTTGTTGCCTTTGTTGAACCTGCTGCTGGGCATTCACCCGCCCACATTTCGGACTGACGACGACCCTGCTCGATACGGACTCGAGTACGAGAGCGTGTCATTCGAAACAGCTGACGGACTCACGCTACGCGGCTGGTTTATCCCGGCAGTCTCAACCGGACGACCTCGGCCCGACGCGTGCGCGACGATTCTTGTGGGGCACGGCTATCCATTCGACAAGGCCAACATTCTGAGACATGCGCTGTTCTTGCACGGGCGGTTTCACTTGCTGTTGTTTGACTTCCGCTACTTTGGCGAGAGTGACGGTTGGTATACGACGGCGGGACTGCTGGAAACGCGTGATATCGATGCAGCGGTCGGCTATCTCAAGCAGCGACCCGATATCGATGCCGCCAGGATCGGGGCGTTCGGATTCTCGATGAGCGCGGCGAGCTTTATTCTGGCTGAGCATCCGGACATTCGAGCGATTGCTGGAGACAGTCCGTATGCAAGCCTTGAGAGCCTGGTTGCACAGCAGTTCTTCTTTTTTCCGGGTCCAACGAAGTGGCCTTTTGTCGCGTTGACGAAACTCTATGCGCGTATTCTTTTGGGTGTCAAGGTCGATGACGCAGCCCCCGCTGAGGTTGTGAAGCGTTTGAAGACCCCTCTCCTGATCATTCATGGAGATGCAGATTCGCAGATTCCTGTGGAGCATGCACATCAGTTCCGGGCCAATGCAAATCCTGACCGTGCCGAAATCTGGATTGTGCAGGGCGCCGACCACGGCCTTGCCCATGCGTTCACGGGTGATCGGTACGAGGTGCGGGTGAGGCATTTTTTCGAAACGCATCTCTGCCGAGGCCTTTGAGGGCGTAGCGGCCAAGGCGGGCGGTGAGACAATCTAGGCCGGGCAATGATGGAGCAGCTTGCTCAAAAAGACAGCGCCTGGTTCATAAGACTCATGTGGGAGGAGAACAATGCAAATAACGTTAGACGTGCGAGAGCAGGACTTTCTAGCCTGGGCGCTCAACGGTACGATCTCGCATCTTGGGCATGAGATTGCCGACACGGAAAAGCACGAATATCGGCAGGACCTGAAGGAGAGGAAATCAGTGCTTCAGGCCGTCCTTGAAAGGCTGGGGTGAGAGTACCATGTCCGAAAAAGAAAACATCATCAAGTCAGTCCGTGCGGCCTTCGAGCATGAAACGCGAATCAACCTTCACAAGAGCTCGATTCGCATGGATTTTTCAGATGGCGTGCTGACACTTGAAGGGAACGTGCAGAATGTGGCAGCCAAGAAGTTGGCCTTGGAATTGGCTGCCGCAACGACCGCCGTCACGGGCATCGTAGATCGTCTTCATGTCGTCCCCGCCATGCGCATGGGCGATGGTGCCGTGCTCGACGCCGTACGCAATGCTCTGCTGCAGGAGTCCGCACTTCGAAATTGCACGATCAAGGTCAAGGCCAAGGGCCAATCGAAAACGATCCGTGAGGCCACGGATGATCCGCACGGGGTCATCGAGCTCTCGGTTACGGACGGAGTCGTGTTGTTGGACGACCATGTGAACAACCTGGCCCAAAAGCGCTTGGCCGGCGTCCTCGCCTGGTGGGTGCCTGGCAGTCGTGACGTGATCAACGGCATGGCGGTGGAGCCCCCGGAGCAAGACAGGGATGACGACATCACGGATGCGGTACGGATGGTCTTGGAAAAGGACCGATTGGTGAGCGAGGCCAATATTCGAGTGCACACAAGGAACGCGGTGGTGAGGATCGAGGGAGAGGTCCGATCGGATGCCCAGAAAGAGATGGCCGAGTTTGACGCCTGGTACGTCTTCGGCGTCGACAAGGTTGTGAACAACCTCGCCGTTCGGTCTTAGAAATCCCCACTAGCACGGCGATCTCCGATACACCCGCGCCTTCTCAGACCACGTCTCGAATCCGGCAGCGGGGCAAGGGAGGGACTCCAGACTGCCGATCACGAGCGCGCCTCCTGGCAAGAGCCGCTCCTTAATCGTAGCAAGCGTTTCCTGCTGCAATGCCTCATCGAAATAGGTGAAGGCGAGATATCGACACAGGATGACGTGGAAGCGCTCAGGCGGAATTTCCAAGCGGATATCCTGCAAGCGAAAGGTCACTTGCTCTCGATGTTCTTCCCTGAGACAGAATCCCTCCGGGCTCCGTACGAACGCCATCGCCTGCCATTCCTGAGGAAGATCCTTCAGACTGCTGGCCGAGTAACAAGCCTTTTCTGCCCGCGCGAGGGCCTGGGGATCCGGATCGGTCGCCAAAATGCTGAGAGCGACTGAAGGGAAGCGCCCGCTAACGGCGAAATTCCAGAGAAGAGCGAGCGTGTAAGGCTCCTCGCCCGCCGCGCAGCCGATGCTCCAGCAACGCAGGTCGGGCTGGTCCTGCTCAAAAAGTCTCGCTGCTAACTCAGGGAGAACCGTGTTCTCCAGATAGTGAAACACGCCTTTGTCGCGATAGAAGCGCGAGATAGAGACCCAGCATAGTCGGTCCAAGACGGTCCATTCTTTGCCGTGCGTCTCGAGATAGGCACGGTATTCGGAAGGATCCGAAAGCGCCAGCTCTTTCATCCGGCGGGCGATCCGTTTGTAGACTTGTTTGCGGACCTTGCGGAAGCCAGGCCAGCGCATCCGAAGCTTGGGCAAGCACCACTGAAGAAATTCGATGCCTTCTCTGTCCTGCATAGGAGGGAGTTCCCGGTGCGCGACGAATCCAGTGGGTACGTCGCGTCCGACGCACATGAACGAGGCGCGACGGGTCGACGCCGAAAGGCGGACTCGGCCTCGAATGGGTTGGCCGCCTCGGGTTCAAGAAGCCGTGTCGCCGAGCGCGTCGCTGGCAGGATGAAGATCGGGTGAGACGGAATCTTCGAGTCTGCTACAGCTCCGCCAGCCAGGCGATCGCGCTTGCGGGTCGCTCTTCATAGAGGCGGTGCAGGCCGCTGGCCTTGGCCAGGCGCACGGCTTCGTCGAACTCGTCGCGAGTAATTGTGCGGTCGAGCGGCGGATAGAGGAAGGCTCTGTGGCACGGGCGATATTGATCCATGATGTTGACATAGGTGTCCACGGAGATCTCTTCTGCCAGAAAGCGCATGATAGTGGCCGTTCCGGCCAAGCCTTCCGGTAGAACGAGGTGCCTCACGAGGACTCCTCGAATCGCGACGCCCTCGGGATCGAGGACGAGGTCCCCGACTTGCCGGTGCATCTCCTTGATGGCGGCTCTGGCAATCGCGGGGTACGACTCCACCTTCGAGTACCGAAGTGCAATGGCCGCATCGGCGTATTTGAAATCGGGTAAATAGATATCGACGATGCCGTCCAGTATCTCGAGCGTGTCCAGGTCATCGTAGGAGCTTGTATTGTAGACCAGCGGCAAACTGAGGCCTTCCTCGGCCGCGAGCAACAGGCCCTCGAGAATCTGAGGAACCTGGTGAGACGGCGTTACCAAATTGATGTTGTGGCACCCTCGTCGTTGCAGGTCGAGCATCATCATGGCCAGTTCCCGGGCGGATACCTCGCGTCCTTCCCGGAGCTGGCTGATCTCGTAGTTCTGGCAGTAAACGCATCGGAGGTTGCAGCTCCCGAAAAAGATCGTGCCGGAGCCGCCGCGCCCTCGTAAGGGCGTCTCCTCGCCGACATGAGGTCCGTAGCTCGCGACGAAGGCCCGAGAGCCAACCTGGCAGAACCCTTTTTCCTCTGCCAAGCGATTCACTTGACAGTGGCGCGGGCAGACATCGCACCGCCTAAGCCTCTCACGGGCCTTGTTCGCGCGCAGTGCCAGTTGCCCATCGCGAAACAGGCGGCAATAGGACGGCTGACTCCGCGTGATGCTCTTCATCAGGAACTCGCTTTCATCCCACGACACCTCGGGCGAACCAGGACCGGTCCGGTATAGGCGAAAATTTGTGCCACTTACCGATCCTCTCGGGATCGGACAGACGAAGGAAATTCCTTGAGCCCGATGCGGCTTGCCAACTCATGCAGTTTTTCGTGCACGGATTCGTTGTTGTATTCCTGAATGTCGGCGAGCGCCAGAGACAAGTCCGTCAGGGCGCCGAGCCATTCGCGTTGACTTTCCGGCGTGAACGGCTGCTCGCGGACTTGATCAATGCGGTAGGCGGCGGCTTTCAGCTTGATAACCGCTTCATCCAAATGTTGTGGAACGGCCATGGTTTTCTCCTTGGTTGCAAGAGGTGACTTCAGCTTCCTCGCTGTTCAAGCAAACGAACATAGGCCAGGACATCACTCCTCTGCTGATCAGTCATCACCCCCCTCCACGCGTGAATCGGGCTCACGACCATGCGCGCGTTGGCCTTCGCGATGACGTTCCAAGGCGCTTCCATGGAGGTCTCAGGCTATTTCTTGGCACGCATCGGGCGTGTCCTCGGGCTCGGCTTCGACTCGCCGCAGCGGTAGGTTGCGAGCGCCCCTTTCTCCGCTTCGCGCTCCAGGTCTTCGATCGTGCGGCCCGTCAAGACGGATGTCGCGGCGTCGGCGATCAGGTCGTGCCCCGGAAGCGATTCCTGGTCAGCCTGTTTGACGAGCAGCCAGTGTCCCGGCTGGTTCTTTATCGCGATCAGCGAAAAGCGACCCCTGAGACGCCGGCCGTGAAGGACAAAAACCAGCTTTCCGGACGCCAAGGCCGCTGTGCCGCTCTTGTCCCCGGTGAGAGGTTCGTACCACCCGCGGTCCCAGACCAGCACCGGTCCGGCGCCATATCGGCCCTCTTCGATCACGCCCTCGAAATCCGCATACTCAAGATCGTGGTCTTCCACCTGAACCGCGAGTCGCTTCACCGCAGGGTCCATGGAGGGTCCCCGTGGAATGGCCCACGATTTCAGCACCCCACCCAGCTCGAGCCGGAAATCGTAATGCAGATGGGATGCCTTGTGTTTCTGGACGTTGAATACGTGGCGGCGGTTCACGCTAGCGGTCGCTCCTCCGTGACGATTGGCGCAATCGTGTGAGCTCACTTGTGAGACGCTGCCAATGACTGCCCGGCCAAAAAAGCCTGCCACAGCTGGGGCATCGCGCGAACTCGTCCTGCTCCTGGGCAACCAAAGGAGGGACGTTCTTCAAGACCTGCTCTTTCGAAATGGGAACCAACAGGGCATTGCAGTCGGCACAACGGCAGGCCGTGTTGGACCCGAGCTTAAGTTCCAGGTGTTGGTCGGATGCCAGCTCACGCAATTGGTCGGGCACATGATCACTCTGCAAGAGAGTCAATCGTCCCCGCAATACTCTGCGTTGTGCGAGGTGGCGGTCGCGGGTCAGCAGCCACCGCCCTTCTTCCAGGAGGCGTCGGATGAGCTCGTCATCATCAATCGTGCGTTCGTACGCCGTATCGTAGCCGAGTATCCTCAGCCACCGCGCCAGCTTGCCCAGCATCGCGTCGGCGAGGAACCGTTGTGGTGACCCTCCCGGCATCTGTGACGATGGTGCAGCCTTCCTCCGTCTTGATCTCCAGACAGGATGATGTATGCTGCTCGCTTCTTGCATGTTGACTTCAGAGCCCTCTCCGTACGTCTTGAGCAGCAGCATTCGTGCCGGGCTGGCACGCGGCGTCGGGTGAGGGCTGCTGGCGTAAGTCGATGGATTTAGCGCCTGGTCCCCAGGGCCGGGAATTGCCGGCGCGGCAGGAGACACCCCCATATCGACGCACCTGTCCTGGAATGCCACAGCCTGCCGGCGTCCCTTGTGGAAAAAAGGCACAGTGCTCGCGCAAGGCAAGAAGCAAAAGACAAAAAAAGAGTGGGAAAAAAAGTCGAAAGCAGTTTTTTTAATTTTACTTTTTGACGTCTTGCGTGGTTGCGGAGCAACTCATGGACCGGATACGAGTCATCATTATGGGCGCGGCAGGGCGTGATTTTCACAACTTCAATCTCGTGTTCCGCGGTAACTCCCGTTACGAGGTTGTGGCCTTCACCGCCGCACAGATCCCGAATATCGAAGGGCGGTGCTATCCCGCGAGCCTGGCGGGTGACCTCTATCCCCACGGGATTCCGATCTTCGTGGAGGAGGAGCTGGACGCGCTCATTGAAAAGCATCGGGTCGAGCAAGTCGTGTTCGCCTATAGCGACGTGTCACACGAGACAGTCATGCACAAGGCTTCCCAGGTGCTGGCGCACGGAGCCGACTTTCGGCTCTTGGGGGCGGACTCGACGATGCTGCGAGCGAACAAGCCTGTCGTCTCGGTGTGCGCCGTGCGGACGGGGGCGGGGAAAAGTCCTGCGACGCGAAAGATTGCGACGCTGCTCGCAAACGAAGGGCTACGCGTCGTTGTCATTCGCCATCCCATGCCGTACGGGGATCTCGCGAAGCAAGCCGTGCAGCGCTTCGCCAGCCTGGAAGATCTGCGCCGCGGGGAGTGCACCATCGAGGAGATGGAGGAGTATGAGCCACATATTCGGGTCGGTCGAGTCGTCTATGCCGGAGTGGACTATGAGCGCATCCTGCGTCAGGCCGAGTCCGAGGCCGATGTTCTCTTGTGGGATGGCGGAAACAATGATCTGCCCTTCTTCAGGCCGGATCTTGAAATCGTGCTGGTCGACCCGCATCGCGCCGGCGACGAGCAGCGCTACTTTCCGGGCGAAGTCAACCTCCTGCGCGCCGACATCATCGTGTTGACTAAACTGGATACCGCACCGCCCGACAAAGTGGCGATGGTGCGTGCGGCGGTCGCGACCGCCAATCCAACGGCGATCGTGGTCGATTCAGCGATGCCCGTCGATGTGGAAGGCCCGGAGCGGATCCGGGATCGACGCGTGCTGGTGATCGAAGATGGCCCGACCCTGACCCACGGCGGCATGAGCTTCGGCGCGGGCGTACTCGCCGCCAAACGGTTCGGGGCCCGTGCCCTGATGGATCCGCGCCGCGTGGCCATTGGCAGCCTGATCGAGACCTTCGCTGAGTATCCGCATCTCGGCGAGGTGCTCCCGGCCATGGGGTACGGGGCGCAACAGGTGAGCGACCTGGAGGAAACGATACGAAGCGTGGACTGCGACTTGGTGTTGATTGCCACACCGGTGGATCTGCGACGGATCTTGAAGATTGATCAGCCCACGTGCCGGGTGACCTACGAATTCGCGGATCGAGGACGGCCGGCATTGCGGGAAGCGTTGAACGCATTTATCCTTGGGGTCAAAGGGCATGCCTGACAAGCTCCTTGTCGCGTTGGGCGGGAATGCCTTGGTCCGACAGGGGCAGAGCGGAAGCATCGTCGAACAAGCCGCCAACCTGGAGCGGTGCCTCAGCGGAATCATCGATCTGGTCGTGTCCGGCGTTCGTGTCGTCCTCACGCATGGCAATGGACCGCAGGTGGGATATATCCTCCTGCGGAGTGAGATGTCCCGGGAGAAGGCCTATGAGCTGCCGCTGGATGTCTGTGTCGCGCAATCCCAGGGGGAAATCGGGTATCTGATCCAGCGCGAGCTTGGGAATCTGCTACACCGCCGCCGTTGTGAGCGCGACGTCGTCGTCGTGGTCACGCGCACGCTCGTGGACGAGGACGACCCGCGCATGCAGCAGTCGACCAAGCCGGTCGGGCCGTTTTATGACAAAGCCAGAGCTCGAGCGCTGGAGGCGCAGGGCTACACTATGGTCGAAGAACCCCAGCGCGGGTATCGGCATGTCGTGCCCTCCCCGCTCCCGGTCGGCATTATGGAGACAGAGGAGATCAAGCACCTCTTCGATGCCGGCGTGATCGTCATCGCCGCCGGTGGTGGAGGGATCCCCGTGTGTGTGCGCGAAGATGAAAACATGGAAGGCGTTGAAGCCGTGGTTGACAAGGACTACACGGCCGGCATGCTTGCAGGAGCGCTTGGAGTCGAGCGCATTCTGGATCTTACATCGGTGGGCCATGCGAAGCTCCACTTTGGCTCATCCCGTGAGCAAGAACTGACGACGCTCACGGCGTCGGAGGCCAAGAAATACCTCGCAGAAGGGCATTTCGCCCCGGGCAGCATGGGCCCCAAAGTAGAAGCCGCCGTCTCTTTCCTCGCAGGGGGCGGACAGGAAGTCATTATCGCTCACGCCGACGAGGCGCGCAGCGCGCTGGCTGGAGAGGCTGGCACTCACATCTACCCCGATTGACCATGAGCGCGTTGCCGCACTTCTTGTCTTTGGCAGACTGGTCTCGACAGGAAATCGAAGACGCTATTGATTGCGCGATCACGATCAAGCAAAAGCCAGAGCGGTATGCGCAGGCCCTAGCGGGGCGCATCCTGCTCATGATTTTTGAGAAGCCGTCTCTCCGTACACGTCTCTCGTTCGAAGCGGCTATGCTGGACTTGGGCGGGCACGGCATCTACTACGACTTGGCTGCATCGCCTTGGGGGGCGGGCAAGGAGACGACGGCCGACACCGCGCGGACAGCGTCCCGATATGTCCACGGCATCATGGCGCGACTGTTCAGCCGTCGGCACATGCAGGAGCTGGCTCAATACGCTACCGTCCCGGTCATCAATGGGTTGACGGATTTCGAGCATCCGTGTCAGGCGCTGGGAGACCTGTTCACGATTCGGGAGCTCAAGCACAGGCTCCAGGGTTTGAAAGTCGCTTACGTGGGCGACGGGTGCAACAACGTGACGCACTCGCTGTTGGACGGATGTGCGAAGGTCGGTGTGTCCATGACGGTCGGCTGTCCGGAGCAGGAGCGCTTTCGGCCCGCGACCGAGGTCCTCAATCGATCGCAGCACTTTGCTCGGGCGAGTGGCGCGGTGATCGAGGTCGTGCACCAAGCGCGCGCAGCGGTCACCGGTGCGGATGTCGTCTACACGGACACCTGGATGAGCTATCATATTCCGCCGGAGCAACGCGAGTCGCGACTACAGGACCTGGCCCCCTTTCGGGTGACCCCCGAGCTCATGGGGTACGCGAAGACCGACGCGCATTTCATGCACTGTCTGCCCGCGCAACGCGGCACGGAGCTCGCAGCAGGGGTGATCGACGGTCCGCAGAGCATCGTCTTTGATCAGGCCGAGAATCGGCTACATGTACAGAAGGCCATTCTCCTCCAATTGTTGGGAAAGGAGCATAAATCGATCATTTCGTAATTCGGAGGAGGATGATCTTTCCACAACTGCTTGTGTGCGCATCTACTTGACTGCTCGATCTTATGCGTTTCAAGAACGTCCCGAAGCTGCAGGCCAAAAAGTTCGCACGATTCCGTCGGGAAAAGACGAGGCAGAAGATCAAACGGCTCTTGAAGCGTTGGTTCAACCGGGAGCGGTCTGATGGCAGCGCATGAGATCTACCACCTCGCGCTAACTGAGAACATGATCGCGGAGGCCCAATATGCCCTCCTTCCTGGCGATCCCTTCCGTTCGGCGTTGATCGCGGAGATGATCGCCAAATTTCATGGAGGCGTGGTGCCGGATCGGCCGCTGGCGCACAAGCGCGAGTACTGCACGTATCTAATGGAAATCGGCGGAGCGAAGGTGCTGATCACGTCAACTGGAATCGGAGGGCCGTCCACCTCGATCGCGGTGGACGAGCTCGCCCAGCTCGGGGTGCGCACGTTCCTCCGCGTGGGGACGACTGGAGCAATCCAGGATGGGATCGAGATTGGCGATGTCGTCATCACGAGCGGCTCTGTCCGCCTGGACGGGGCCTCCAGGCAGTACGCGCCCGTGGAGTACCCGGCGGTCGCTCATCACGAAGTCCTCATGTCACTCATCGATGGGGCGAAGACCGTGATGCCCCCGCTGAAAAACCGCTTTCACGTCGGCATCACCGCCTCCACGGACACCTTTTACCAAGGGCAGGAACGTCGCGAATCGTTTCTGCATTATGTGCCTCGGACTTTTCAGGGCCTCACCGAGGAGCTGCGGCAGCTCCACGTGCTCAACTATGAGATGGAATCCGCGACGCTGCTCACGCTCTGCAATGCCTTCGGTTTGCGGGGTGGTTGCGTGACGGGCGTCATCAGTAAGCGCGCGACGGACGAACGGATCGCCGCGGACGCGTTGCGCAGGGGCGAGGAACACGCGGTCCTAGTCGCGATCAAGGCCATGGAAATACTCATCAAGGACCCTCAGGTGTGAGTCGTCAGGCGGAAGGCGATCGGATAAAAGAAGGATAAGAACTCGCATGGGTTCATCTTCTGACCTCTTACGCCTCACGTCTAACCCCTCAGGATTCTTCTGGCGATGATTGAGATCGATGGCTCCAAGCACTCAGGGAGTGGCACCATCGTTCGGCTGGCGGTCATGTTTGCAGCGCTCACCGGCCAGCCGGTGCACCTCGTTAACGTCCGCGCCCGCCGTCCGAAGGCCGGTCTGCGAAACCAGCACGTCAGCGTGGTGCAGGCGATCGGACAACTGGTCAATGCGAAGGTGCAGGGGGCCTTCCCTGGATCGATGGAGCTGTGGTTCGAGCCCGGCTCGCTCAAACTGGGAAGACATTACGTGTGGGATATCGGTTCAGCCGGATCGACGACAATGTTGGCGCTGGCACTCCTGCCGGTCTTGGCATTCGGCTCGAGTCCCGTCGAGGTGGAGTTGCGTGGCGGCCTGTTCCAGGATTTTGCCCCCTCGCTGTTCCATCTTCAGCACGTGGTCCTGCCGCTGCTCAGCCGGATGGGCCTTGAGGCTCAAGCCACAATGGAGCGTCCTGGCTACGTTCCGCGAGGCGACGGAATCTTGCGATTGACCGTCGAGCCCGTTCGGGGCGGCATGCGTGGCCTCAGATTGGATCAAACCGGAACGGTGCGACGCGTCTGGGGAATCGCCCTGGCCTCGCATCTGGTCGAACGTCGCGTGAGCGAGCGGATGGCGAAGAGCGCGGCGGACGCACTGGCCACATCAGGCTACCGGGCGGAATTCGAGCTCATCAACGACGAGGCATCCCTTCAGCCGGGCGCCGCGCTGGCCGCCTTTGTTGACCTGGGCGGCGGCGCGCGACTGGGCGCGGATCGGGCGGGCGCGCTCGGCCGGTCGGCCGAATCGATCGGCCGTACCGTGGCCGCGCACCTGCTCGAGGACCTGCAAAGCTGCGCCACACTCGACCGCCACGCGACGGATCAGATCGTTCCTTTCGCCGCGCTGGCGGCTGGCGAGAGTCGATTCCGCGTGCCCGCCAACACCGAGCATCTGAACACCAACACCTGGCTGGCGCGCGAGTTCCTGGGAGTCTCCATCGGCGTCGACGAGTTGACGCTGTCGGTGTCGGGATCTCATTTCCAGGCAGCCCGGTCGTAGTCCACGGGCCTCCGTTGGTTGCACAAGGTCCGGCGGCGCCAAAGTATGTCACATCATCGTGGTGAGAGTCCTAACAGGAGGGTCATGACATGACGCAGCGGATCGTGGCGGTCGCCTTCTTGGTGTCGATGATGACGGGATGCGTCGGGACCGACACCCACAAAAGGGTTGTCGCGGAACTGGAGGGAACTCGAGAGGCCAACCTGGCCCAACAGCGAGATTTTGAGAAGCTCCAGGTGCAAACGGCTGCAGCCCTCGAGGCAATGGAGCGGGAGCAGGATCGGCTTGGTAAGGCACTGATCGCCGAGACGCGTCTGCGGGAAGCGGCCGAATCCGAGCTGGCATCCGCCAGGTATCATCTCTCGAACCAGCAACAGTCCAGACGCGACGCCGAGGACAAAATTGAAGATCTCGCGGCCCGAAGCAGCGAGACGAGCCGGCGAAACATGGAGATGCGGGAACAACTGGAGCTTCTGCGCAGCGAGTCTCAACGGGAGCGGGATAAGATGCGAGTGGAGGTGCAGGAGCTGACGGCCCAGCTGGCGAGTACCCGGCAAGCCTTGGGAGATGCGCGTGATCGTGTTGCGGGATTGGAGGGGGAGTCCCGCCGGCTGTCGGATGAGATGCTGATCGCGCGTACCGAGTTGGCGAAGGCACAGCGGGCGCTGACGACCACGGAGCAGCAACTCCGTTCCGAGCAGGACACGAGGTCCCGACTCGAAACACAATTCACGAGTCTCCGTAGCGAGCACGACAAACTGACGGCTGCCCACAGCAAGCTTCGGGAAGAACGCGATGTCGTGCAGAACAGGATGGACGATCTTCAGCGCCGGCTTGAGAATGCCCAGCAGGATCTTGCCGGGACGCGCCAGGCCCTGACCGATGCGCTCGCGCGGCTCACGACGGCAGAGCAGGAGAAGGAGGAGGTCGTGATGGCCCTGAGCGGCGCGCGGGAGGATACTCAGATGCTCAAGTCATCACTCTCGGCCGAGCGGGCGAAGGTCGTCGAGCTGCAACGTGATAAACAACGGCTGCTGAGTGGGACAACGACGGCGCAGGAGGAAATTGCCCGGCTGCAGAGACGGTCTGGGGAGCTCGAGACCCAGGCTGTCCGTGCCGACGAGCTCGCGCTGCAATTGTCGGCGCGGGATCGGGAGATCGGCAAGCTCCGGCAGGCGGTGGCGGATCGTGAGGCGCTGGCGGCCGAGGTGACGGCGCGAACAGATGCGCTGGCCGCCACCAAGGCCCGAGTCGATACGCTTACCGGAGAGTTAGCCGGTGTCAGCTCGGAATCTGCCCGGATCAGGCAAGAGCGCGATGAGCTCGCCGCGAGGGCCATGACGCTCACACGCGATCTGGAGGAGTCGGAGGCACACATCAGCAGGCTGACCGGGACTGTCGACGGCCTGCAGCAGGAGATGACACGATTGCGGCAGGATCGCGACGACTTGATCGCAAGGCTGCGCAACCAGGAGGAGAAGCTGCACGGCGCCGAGGTGGCAGTCGAGATCGCGCGAGAGGAGAACGGCCATCTGCGCAGCGATCTGGATTATCAGGCCAGGCGGCTGGACGCCGCGCAACGTGAGCTGTCGCGGGTTGAGCGGGAATACGCCGCCAAGGAAGCGAGGCTCGAGCTGCTCACGCAATCCAAGATGGAGCTCTCCGAGGAGCTGAACCAGGAACGGGCGCGCCTCGCGCAAGAGCGCGCAACGAAACAGGAAGAGATGCGACGGCTGACCGAGACGCAACAGGAGCTGAGCCACGCGCTTCGGAAAGAGATCGAGACGGGCGAGATCCGGATACAACAGGTGAGGGATCGCCTGACGATCAATATGGTGGATCGCGTTCTCTTCCACTCCGGGCGCGCGGTCATCAAGCCGGCGGGACTCGAGGTGTTGCAGCGCGTCAGCGAGATCCTTCGAGAGATCAAGGACAAGCAAATTCGGATCGAAGGGCATACCGACGCGGTCCCGATTGGTCCACGGATCATTGATCGATTCCCGACGAATTGGGAGCTCTCGACGGCGAGGGCGACGAGCGTGGTGCGGTATCTGATCGACCAGGGCAAGGTGGACGAAGCCAACCTTTCCGCCGTGGGGTATGCCTACAACAGACCCGTCGCGAACAACGAGACCCCGGAGGGCCGAGCGCAGAACCGGCGAATCGAAATCGTCCTCTACCCCAGAGATCTGGGAGACGTGAGCGGTCTCTGAGGGGAGGCTCAGGCCTCGGTTCCATTCCAGGAGACCCGCCCTGCGTGCCTCAGAGGCTCGGGACTCAAAGGGCCAGCCAAGGGAATTCACCGGAGGTGGCCTCCCCGTCTTGACACGTCATGCATGAAGCCGTAGCCTTGCGTCTATCGCCCTCGACGCGCTTGACCGGTAGGGGCTGCGGTGTTCGGTTCTGGAATGGAAAACCTGGAGTTTGGAATGTCAGACGTGGAACACATGATCCGGGGAGGCTGTCCATGAACTCCAAAATTCTCATCGTCGGTGGGGCCGTGGTATGCACGACGCTCGTCGGCTGCGTGGGCATGGGCGCACACAACAAGACTCTGGCCGACCTGGCCGAGTCGTGCCGTGTCGCGAGCCATTCGGCGATCGCCTTTGAACGATACAAGCAGGAAGCCGAGTCACAAATCCATGCTTTGGAAGAGGAACAGACGCGACTCGGGAAGCAATTCGTGGCCACCAGAAACGAGCTCGCACGCACACAGAGCGACCTGCAGTCCGCGCAGTATCATCTGACTCTCGAGGAGCAGGCACGACGGCAAACTGAGAAAGAGATCAGGAAGCTGCTCCAGCAACGCGAGTTGCTCGCAAGCCGGGTCGAGAATTTGGAAAGCCGATTGGAGGTGAAAGAGGAGAAACTCGATCAGGGTACGGAAGTGCGAGCCCACGGTCGGGCCAGACTCGAGCTGCTGTCCAAGGACCGAGAGCGGCTGGAGAGCGAGTGGCTCCTCGCGCAGACGGCGGCCGCCCAAGCACAGGAGCAGTTGGCGGTGACGCAGCACGCACTCAACAGTGAGCAGGCCGGCCGGCAAGAGGCCGACCAAGCGCTCGCACGCGTGCAGGAAAGATCGGAACAGCTCAAGCGGCTCGAGCGCGAGGTCCGGCGGGAGCGCGATGCGCTCAAACTGAAACTGTCAGACGTCACGGCGCGTCTAGACGCAGCGAGAGAAGCGCTCGTCGAGAGCAATCAGGCGCTGGGGGCAGCCCAAAAGGAGCAGATCGAGATGCGTGCGGCACTGAGCGAGGCCAAAGGCCAGACCACACGCTTGAGAGCGGCGCTGGCTGCCGAACGAGAGATCTGGATCGACCTGCAGGAAGCGCTCAAGAAAATGGAGCGGCCGCGGGCCCTCGACCCCTCAAAGTAAGCGACCCCAGCACCGACAGGCCATGCGGTCGGGCGCTCCGCGTCGCCGCGGCCCAACCGTGGACAATCCCTTCTTGCTTGCCTCCATGGCAAACCTTGCTATCCTTCATACGGATAGGGAGGTTGCGCCGCCATGCAGGTCGCCCCGCTGCCCAGCGACGAATCCGATAGATTGTCCGCCCTAGCACGCTACAAGGTGCTGAACACGCCGCCCGAGCTGCCGTTCGACGACATCGTCTTGCTTGCCTCGCAAATCTGCGGGACCCCGATCGCGTTGATCAGCCTCGTCGACCCCCATCGGCAATGGTTCAAGGCGAAGGTCGGGTTGAATGCGACGGAAACGCCCCGCGACATTGCGTTCTGCTCCCACGCCATCCTGCAGCCGGCCCTGATGATTGTGCCCGACGCCTTGAACGACCAGCGATTCTCGGATAATCCCTTGGTGACCGCCGACCCCCACATCCGATTCTATGCCGGCACGCCGCTTCAAACTTCCGACGGCCACGCCTTGGGCACGCTCTGCGTGATCGATCGAATCCCTCGCGAGCTCTCCTCCGAGCAGCGGGAGGCGCTGGAGGCGTTGGGGCGTCAAGTGATCGCCCAATTGGAGCTCCGCATTCAACTGGAGGACCGGGATCGCCTGCTCAAGAAGCTGGAAGAGGCCCACCGCCTGCTGGCCCGGCTGGTCGTCCGAGATCCGCTCACCGACCTCTTCAATCGCCGCTATCTACTCGAATCCCTGAAGCGTGAGCGACAGCGCGCCGATCGAAGCCGGACCCCGATCGGGCTCATCATGGTCGACCTGGATCACTTCAAGTCC
>JBFGRM010000029.1:0-17699 GCA_041563675.1 Nitrospiraceae bacterium
GACGTGAGGCTAAAATTTGACCTCGATGTAGGCGTCGTCCTTCAGGTCGCTGATCCACTTGTGATAGAGGTGCTCGCTTTTTTGCTTGTACACGAGGTTGCGGATCTCGGCCTGGACGAGGGGAAATTCCTTGTATTGAGGGGGCGTCCGCTCGTCGAGCCGGATGATGTGAAAGCCACGCTCCGTTTCGACCGGCTCGCCGACCTGGCCCGGCTCTAGCTTCGCAATGGCTTGTTCGAGCTCGAAGGCCAGCTCACCCTCCCGAACCATGCCGAGCGATCCGCCGTGCGCGGCACCCGGTCCGTCCGACTCGCTGGTCGCCAGCTTCCCAAAATCCTCCCCGCTGCCGAGCGCCTCATAGACTTCGGCGGCCCGGCGCTGTGCATCGGCGAGCTCCTCGCCTTGGCGCGGCGTGATCAAGATCTGGCTGATGCGGTACTCCTGCGGCAACCTGAAGTGCGCCCGGTGCTCGTCGTAGTAGCGTCTGACCTCATCGTCCGAGACCGTGACGCCGCTCCGCACCTCACGATCGAGGATTTTCATCATGGTGATCTGTTCCTTGATGTTCTTCAGCAGGAGGGGATCTGAGGGATCGCCGTTGAGGGTTTGCCGGGAAAGGTTCTGCAGGGCCGTCTGCACCTCTTCCTCCGTCGCCACGTGGCCGCGTTTCCTGGCGAGCTGCATCTGCAGCCGTCGCTCGATCAATTCGGTCAAGGCCTCGTATTCGAGCTGGCGCAGCCGGCGATCGAGAGCCGTACCGCTGTGCGCCTGCCGCAGGCGTTGCTCCTCTACCTGGATCAGGGCCTTGACCTCTGACAGCGTGATCACCTCGTCGTTGACGATCGCCACGATCCGATCGGTCAGCCTGGTTGCGTCCGCCGCGGAAGCGGGTGCACAGAGCATCAGCAGAAGAGCGGCGATCCACCGGAACCATCGGTCTTGCGATGAACATTCCCTCATGGTTCTCATGTGGCCGTGCGGCAGTCGGCCGTCCTCACTGCGCGGCACTCGAGCGAAAGGCACGAGCCGCTCCCGTGACATAGTTGGATGAGCCTGCGATCCTGATCGCGGCGTTTTCTTTCAGTCTCCGCAGGTAACCTTCGACGTGCTGCTTCCGCTTTTCCGCAATGAGCTCCTGCTTCAGCAGCTCCCTCGTCTGGAGCACTTCCTTCGTGTCGCCCGGCCTGCGTCTCGTGACTTTCACCAGGTAATACCCGCTTTCGGTCTTGATCGGGTCGCTCACGCGACCGGGCCGCAATCGATAAATCACGTCTTCGACTTCGTCCGGCGCGGTGCCCTTTTGGTAGAGGCCGACCTCCCCGCCTCTCGCCTTGGAGAATTCATCGATGGAATAGCGACGGGCCAACGTCGCGAAGCTGACGCCTTCCCCGAGCATGCGCCTGATGTCGCGCGCGGCGTAGACATTGCTGGTCACGATTTGCGAGACCTCGATTCGATCAGGGGGTGGGAGCACGGCGCCGTGCTCGGCATAGTAAGCCTCCAACTCTTCCTCTCCGATATCGATCGAGGCGGTCACCGCGCGCGTCACCTCTTCGAGCAGCAACTTCTCTTTGTAACGCTGGGACCGGACCTGGATGGTGGGGCTTCTGTGGAGGCCCAGGCGCCGGGCTTCCTGCATCAGGAGCTCACGGGCGATGAGCTCCTCCAGGAAACGTTGCTTGCCCCCTTCGCTCTCGTAGCGTTCGCGGGTCGTCGCGGGGAGCTCGGACCAGCGGAAATCGAACTCGCTCAGGGTGATCGGCCTCCCGTTGACGATCGCCAGCACCTGGGTATCGTGCGAGGCAGGGGCGCATGCGCCGATGATGAGGAGGGCCCAGAGGAGGCTCAAGACCAGTCCTGGCCCGGGTATCACGCTCCGCGTTTCGCGTCCGGTCGGAAAACTGTGTGTCATCGTGTTCTCGAGGTCTGAGGGTTGAGTGAATCCGGGGGGGAGTGACTCGGGTGGATCATGTGGTATCACAGAACACCAGTGTTTGCAAGGCGGCGGTCAATTCAGGAAACAGCCCGGGCCAGTCGCTGCTGCCCAGTCGAACCTCGAACGAGGAGGGTGACAACATACGGAACCGCCGGTCGTATCGGTCCATCACGCGACGAACCCCCTCTTCCGGCACGCGCGCCTTGGGATCGAAGGCCAGAACGACCCCGGCGTCTTTGATCTCGAGGGACGCCAACCGGGCCTGCTTGGCCAGCAGGCGGATTTGCATCACTTCGAGCAGACGCTCCACGGGCTCGGGCGGCGGGCCGTAGCGGTCCTGCAGCTCCCCGTGCAGGAGGGCCAGGTCACCCACGAGCTGGCTTGAGGCGAGCCGCTTGTAGAACGAGAGACGCTGGTGCGTGTCGGTGACGTAGTCCTCGGGGATGTATGCGGAGACGTGGAGGTGCAGGGTGGGATCCTCGGGCTCTTCCTCCACCTTCCGGCCGCGGATGTGCTGGACGGCATCCTGGACCATCTTGATATAGAGATCGAGCCCGATCGCCGCGATGTGCCCGGATTGTTCCTTGCCCAGCAGGTTGCCCGCCCCCCGGATCTCCAGATCGGCGGCGGCGATCCTGAAGCCGGCCCCCAGCTCGGTAAACTCCTGAATGGCGATCAGCCGCTTCTGGGCGTCGGTGGACAGCACGCCCTCGTCTGGTGTGAAGAGGTAGGCATAGGCCTGCTGCCCGGACCGGCCGACGCGACCCCGTAGCTGGTAGAGCTGCGACAGGCCGAAGGTATCGGCGCGGTTGATCAGAATGGTGTTGGCGTTGGGCACGTCGAGCCCGGATTGAATGATCGCCGTCGTGACGAGCACGTCGGCCTCGTGCTTGAGAAACTTCAGCATGACGGATTCGAGCAATCGCTCGTCCATCTGTCCGTGCGCGATGACAACCCGAGCTTCGGGGACGAGCTGTTGCAACCAAGCCCCGGTCTGCGCGATCGTCTGGACACGGTTGTGGACGAAGTAGACTTGCCCCCCGCGCCCCATCTCTCGCAGCACCGCCTCCCGCGCCACTTTCTCGTTGAAGCGCAGCACCTGCGTGCGGATGGCCAGACGCCCGACGGGCGGGGTCTCGATCACGGACAGGTCTCTGACGCTGGACATGGCCAACTGGAGCGTGCGGGGAATCGGCGTGGCCGTGAGGGTGAGGACGTCGACCTGTGTGCGTAATTGCTTGAGGCGTTCCTTGTGGCGGACGCCGAACCACTGCTCCTCGTCGATGATTACCAAGCCCAGGTTTCTGAACTGGACGTCCCGCTGCAGGAGGCGGTGCGTGCCGATCACGACGTCGATCGTCCCCGCTGCCAGGTCCTTGAGGACGGCTTTGGTGTCCTTCGCCGTGACGAATCGGGACAGCATCGCGACACGCGCGGGAAACGGTCCGAACCGCTGCTGGAAGTTGTCGTGGTGCTGCTGGGCCAGCAGGGTCGTGGGCACGAGCACCGCCACCTGGCGGTTGTCCTCGACGGCTTTGAATGCGGCACGCATCGCGACCTCGGTCTTGCCGTACCCGACATCGCCGCAGACGAGGCGATCCATGGGACGAGGGGACTCGAGGTCCTGCTTGACGTCTTCGATGGCGCGCAACTGATCCGCGGTCTCCTCGTACTCGAAGGCCGCCTCGAACGCATGCGTCATGCTGCTGTCGAGCCCGTAGGTCTCGCGCTTGACCACCTCCCGGCTGGCATAGAGCTCGGCCAGCTCCTGGGCCATCTCCTCGACGCCTTTCTTGACCCGCGCGGTGGTCCGCGCCCAGGACGTGCCGCCGAGTCGGTCCAGCCGAGGCTGGTGGCCGTCGGGTCCCATGTAGCGCTGGACCTGGTTGAGGCGGTCCAGGGGCACGTAGAGCTTGTCCCCGCCGGCGAACTCGAGAATGAGATAGTCGCTGTCGAACCCCTGGATCGAGAGACGCCGCAATCCCTGGTAGCGGGCGATCCCGTGCTGGATGTGCACGACCGCATCGCCGACATTGACGTCTTCCAGTGAAGACAGGAACGTCGCCGCTTTCGTTTTCGGCGGCGGCTTGTGCCGCAGGCCCTTGGCGAACAACTCCTCTTCAGTAATGACGGCGAGGCAGCCCTCGGGTGAGACGAACCCGGCGGAGACATCGCCCTGGGCCACGAAACACGGCGCCTTGGTCGAGGCGCCCGCGCTCCACTGCGGGGTCGTCCACTTGACGGCCGGTAGGTCGTGCTCGGCGAAGAGTGCCAGGAGGCGGTCAACTTGCCCTCCGCTACGGGCCACGATCACCACGCGTCCGGCGGCGCGGAGGCGGTCGAGGAGGTGGAGGGTCTCGAGAAAGGGCGTGCCGCGCTGCCCGAGGCCGGCGCTCGCGGGGGACTGGACGGGCAAGGCGGCCACGGGGCTCCAGGACTCGTCGAACGCACCGACCGTCTCGATGGCCAGGCAGCGTTCCCACTCCAGCCGGCGAAGCAGCGAGTCCCACGAGGTATACAGTCGATCGGGCGAGGGATAGGGGTGCCCGTCCTGGTCGGTGCCGTGCTGGGCGTAGGCCTGGCTCACCTGATCACCGAACGCCTCGGTGTGTTTCTCCAGCTCGCCCAGTCGATCGAGGACGATCACGGGAGAGACCGGAAAGTAATCCAGCACCGTCTGCATCTCGGTGTAGACGGACGGAGCGTGCCACTCGGCGTCGGGTGGCATGGGGGCCAGGCTCGCGCGGTCACCCGCCGGGTGGATGAGCTCGCGAGCGGGGAGGACCCAGGCTTCGTTCATGCGGCCGGTCGACTTTTGCGTGGCCGGATCGAAGAGGCGCATGGACTCCACGGAATCCCCCAAAAATTCCACCCTGAGGGGATCCGCGTAGGCCGTGGAGAAGATATCGACGATCCCGCCGCGAATGCTGAACTCCCCGGGGATCTCCACCACCGACACCTGGTGGTAGCCCAGGCGCAGCAATTGCGACACCATGGCTTCGCGCTCGAGGACAGCCGCGCGGCAGAGCTGCAGGCACGCCTCTGCGAACACCGACATCGGCAGGACGCGCTGGAGGACGCCAGGGGCTGACGTCACGAGCGTGGTCGGCAACCCGTCTGCGAGCCGCCGCAGCGAGCGCATGCGGCGGGCGACGAGATCGACCGGAGGCGCGATCGGTTCATAGGGGAGCGTTTCCCACTCCGGAAAGAAGGCCAGCGTGTCGGGCGGCTCTCCCAGCAGGCCATGAAAAAAGTGGAGGTCGTCGTACAGACGCTGGGCCGAATCGTCGGTCGGCGTGACGATCAGCCACGACGCAGACAGTGGGTTTGCCGTCGTGCCACGGCGGATGAGTGTGAGCGCCAGGGCCGCCGCCGAGCCGTGCGCCGCGATGAAAGCGGGCCGTGCGCGTGGCGCGTGGAGGGCGTCGGCAACCGGTTGGAGGATGGCGTGCCAGGCGTCGCGGGGGTGCTCGGAGCTCATGGCGAGGGCTCGCCCCGGAGCTTGCGAATGAGGTCGGTCGTGGATACGCCGGGCACCAGCGGAATCGTCAGCACGCGTCCCCCGCGTGCCTCCACGACCTCACGCCCGACGATCTGGTCCGGCTGCCAGTCGCCCCCCTTGACCAGCACATCCGGTCCGAGGTCGGCGATTAGCGCACCGGGGTCCGGCTCATCAAACAGCACGACATAGTCCACGCAAGCCAGCCCGGCCAGGACCTCGGCGCGCTGGGCGGCCGGCACGACGGGCCTGCCCTCACCCTTGCGCAACGACCGGACGGAGGCGTCGCTATTGACGCCCACGACCAGCAGGTCTCCCAGTTGCCGGGCGGCGTGGAGATAGCGGGTGTGGCCGACGTGCAGGAGATCGAAGCAGCCGTTCGTGAAGACGATCGTGGCGCCCGCCGCGCGCCGCTCGCGCAGCGTCGAGGTCAGCTCTTGTTTCGATTGCACCTTCTGAAGCATGGGGAGATCCCGGGCCTAGGTCGCATGATACCTCGGACGCGGTCTCGGCTCATAGCCCGGTGTGACCCTTCCCACGGACCTCTCCCCCCTTTCGGTACACTTGTTTCGGAGGCCTCGGATTTAATACACTTTCGCCATGGGAGAGGGAATTTGGATCGTCGCCGCCGTGACCCTGGGCGGGCTCGTCTACCTGGTCGGCCGGGTGATGTATCGGCGGTGGGTGGCCGGGAGGTTGGCCGACGATCTCCTGCGCGAGGTGGTGAAGGGCAAGGATGCCTTTCGCCGGTGACGACCGGGCCTTCCTCCGCTCATCCTTTCGAGTTCATGCCACCCCTTCGGCCAGACCCAGTCGGGCCCTGATATCGCCCACCCGGGCCGCGACCGTGTCGGCCTCTTCTGCGCGTTTCTGCTTCCGCAACAGCAAGAGATAGTTCTCGAGGGTCGTGAGCAAATCCGGATGATCCGGGGGGAGATGTTTGCGCCGGATGGCGAGGGCCTGCTGATACAGGGGCTCGGCCTCGGCGTAGCGTCGCCTGGCGAAATGGAGCGCTGCGAGGTTGTTGAGGCAGATGGCAAGGTTGAGATGATCGTCGGGGAAGGACTGTCTCGCCAGCGCCAGGGCTTGCTTGAGCAGCGGCTCCGCCTTGGCATAGCGGCGCCGCTGGTGATAGAGGCTGCCCAAATCGTTGTAGGCCGCCGCCGCGTCCGGCTTGGGCATTTGATCCGCGTTGGCCAGGGCATCCCCGTACAGCTTCTCCGCCTGTCGCAGCCTGCCGGTTTGGTGGCAGAGCCGGCCCATGCTGTGTGAGTAGACGCCCAGTGCGGCATGGCCCGGAGGCAGCTCGGTGCGCGCCACGAGAAGCGCGCGCTCGAAGAGCGGTTCCGCCTCCTCATAGCGGCCCTGCGCGCTGAGCCGACACGCGAGCTCGTGCAGGTAGTCCGCCACGTTCTGATCGTTCGGCCCGTAGGCCTCCTCCTTGATCGCCAGTGCCTTCGCGAAGCACTGATCCGCCTCCTCCCGTCGCGACAGGTCCAGATAACGACACCCAAGGACATGATGATAGGTCGCGATCTCTGGGTGGCGCTTCCCCGCATTGTGCTCGCGGATCGCGAGCGAGCGCCGCAGAAACTCGTCGGCCTGCAGATGCCGTCCCTGCTCGTCGTAGCGTCGCCCGAGGTCGTGCAGGTACTGTGCGATGTCCGGATGCATGGGGCCGCTCGCGTGCTCGCGCGCGGTGAGCGCCCGCGTGAAATATTGATCCGCCTGCGCCCGCTTGTTGGCGGCGAGATAGTGCTGGGCCACCTCGTTCGCGAGGTCGGCCACCCGCGCATGGGTGTCTCCCTCGGCCGCGTCGTGGCCGCCCAGGGCGCCGAGGTACAGTGGCTCCGTGACGGGGAATCCGGCGAGTGGCTGGAACCGCGTCGTGAGACGTTCGAAGAACTCCGCGCCGGCCGCATGCTTGAGCCACCCGTCCCGGGCAAGGTTGGCGGCGACCGCCAGCCAGGGCAGGACGCGACCCGCCTCATTCGACCCCGACTGGCCGTTCGTGAGGCAGACGCGTTCCACCACGCGTTGCAACCGCTCGGCCCAGCGGGCCGCATCCCGCTTCTCGATTTGACGGACCGCCATGCGCTGCACGGCGGGATGGACCGCGTACCCAGCCGGGTCTGGCGTGCGATGAATCAGGCCGACACGCGCCAGCAGGCCCAGGCATTCCTGCATGATGCCGTGCTGGGATTGGTTGCCGTCGAGGGCCGGTGCCAGCACAGGTCCGGCGTCCTCACCCCATTGGCGCAGCAGATCGAGCGACAGCAGCTCGCGACCGAGCAGGGCGCTTGCCCGCAGACATTCCGCCGACTCCGGCGAGGCCTGCAGGATCTCCTCCCAGCTCAACAGGGCGGTCAGCCCGACCGCGTCTCCCTGCTGGTCGTGATTCGCCTTGGTCTCCCGGGCCGGGGCGAGGCGGCCGCGGAGCGTCCCCAGGTGTTCGCGAAAGGGGAGGTCCAGCGCGGCGACAAACGCGCCCGCCAGCTCCAGCGCCGCGGGCACCCCGCCGAGCAGCGCGGCCAGGTCGGTGGCGGCCCGTCGTTCGACGGGATCGTTATCCACGCGGTGCGTCCGCTTGAACAGGAACCGTACCGCCTCTTCCTGCGTCAGGCCGCTCAGGGTGACCGAACGGACGACACCGAGCACGGACGACGCCTGGCGGCTCGAGACGGCGAGGACGTGCCCGCTGGGGCGTTCAGGGAGGATGGATTTGATGAGATCGGAGTGGTCGACATTATCCAGGATCAGCAGCCAGTGCTGATTGGATTCGAGCCAGGTACGGACTGCTGCGAGGGACTGATCCCACGGTCGTTCCGGCGCGAATTCGACACCGACCGTGGCGAGCGCGGCCAGGCTGTCCTCAATGAGCGTGCAGGGGTCATCCGCGCGCAGCCAGAGCACCTGGTGGTAGTCGGCACGGTAGCGGTGCGCATAGGCGGTCGCCGCCTCGGTCTTTCCGATGCCGGACGCGTCGGGGTGCCGCGCGGCGCCGTTCAACACGACGAGGTGCGACTCCTGCAGCGCTTCCCGCAGGTCGTTGAGCACCTTGGCCCGACCCGTAAAGAATGGATTGAAGGGGTGGCGGAGCGACTTCACCAGGGAGGAGTCGGCGGGCTCTGGCTGGGGCTGAAGTCGAATGCGTGACTGGGCTCGAGGCCGCGATGGTGACATGTCCCTCCCCGGAATCGTTTGGATCTGCCATGGGGATTCTAGCAAAGGCAGGAAAAGCCGCCAAACAAACTCGCTTACTCGTGCTTGTCCGGGAGCGCACCCAGGCGGATGATGCCCGCGCCGTGTTTTTCGATCAGCAGATCCAAGGCCGCGAGGGCGTGTCTCGTTCGACCGTCGTAGAGGTCTCGATCGGCGGCGACAAGGTCACAGAGCGCCAGCCCCGCGAGGCGGTACCGCCTGCCGACAGCAACCAGGCCGCGCAGCGCGCGCTGGACCTCCCGCCACATGGGTGGGTCGTAATCCAACGGCTGGGGGAAGCGACGATGTCGCGTGGTGATCGTGAAGGAGCTGTCCTTGAGCTTGACGGTGAAGGCGCGGGCGGCAAGCCCCTCGGTGCGCAGGTCATGTGTCAGGCGGGCGAGAAAGTCGCGGAGCGTCTCGCCGAGCGCCGTGAGATCGTCCGTGTCGTGCTCAAAGGTCGTCTCGTGGCTGATGCTCTTGGGAGCGCGATCCGCCACGACCGCTTCGCCATCGAACCCACGTGCGAGCGCCTGTAGGTGGTACAGGCGGCCGCCCCAGTGCTGCCGGAGCGAGGGCTCGAACCGGGGGTGCAGCAAGTCGCCGATGGACCTGACGCCGAGGTGGTCCAAGAGCGAGCCGGTTTTGGGCCCGATGCCGGGGAGCGCTCGCACCGGCAGGGGAGCCAGGAATTCCGATTCGGTCCCGGGCTCCACCAGGGCCAGCCCATCCGGCTTCGAGGCGTCGGCGGCGACCTTCGCGACGGTCTTGGACGCGGCCAGGGCAACCGTGCAGCGCAAGCCGGTCTCCTCGAACAGGGCCTGCTTCACGGCCAGGCCGAGCCGGCGCGGGTCGGGATGGAGGGTCTGCAGCGCGGTCGTGTCCGCGTAGAACTCGTCAATGCTGGTCCAGGCGGTCGCCGGAAAGAAGCGCGCGGTCACCGCGCGCATCCGCTGATGGAGGCGTCGATAGAGCGGTCGGTCCGGCGGTACGACGATCAGGCCGGGGCAAAGACGGAGGGCATGCGCGGTGGGCATCGCGGCTCTGACGCCGAAGCGTCGCGCCGGGTAACTGGCGGCGGTGACGATGCCCCGAGGCGGAGGCCCCCCGACCGCGACCGGCTTTCCGGCGAGACCCGGCTCGGCGACGACGGCCGCAGAGGCGTACATCGCGTCGACATCACCGAACAGAATCTGGCGCACCCAACGGGCCATGCCTCTGTTTACTCAGCTGAACGGCAGCGCGAGCTGCTGCCGAGCCGCCGCCGATGGACTCGTTGAGGCGGGCTGATGCCCGCGCCTTCTCGGGTTTCCGGCCGAGACCCCGTCGGCCGGGCGTACCTCGCGGAGCGGACCGCTGCACCGCCCGCATCGATGAAGCCGCGGACGGATCGTGCGACGCTGGCGACGGTACACGCACCCGCACTGCGTGCACCGCCATGCGTATCGGCTCAAGGCCTCGACCATCGCCCCCAGGCGATGCGTCTCCCTCAGCACCAGCCCGTCCCGTTGGATCGCCTCCAGCTTGCGCTGAAAATCGGGCCCGTGGTTCGGGCGACGCTTGAGGACATCATACTGCCATTGATGGATCATCTCATGCGCGAGGGTGCCGAGCAGCTCGTGTTTCGGTTGCGTGCCCAGCAGCGGCAACGAGAGCTTGATGCGGCGGCGATCGGGGGAAGGGTCCGGCTGACGAGGCCCGGCGCGGTTCACGAAGAGACCGGCTGAGGCCGTCAACCGGGCGCTCCAGACGATGGCAATGCCCGGAAGCCGACCGGAGAAATAGCGCGCATTGAGGTCCTGCCAGAGCGCGCGCAATTCTGCGGACGTGGGGTGAGAGGCCATCATCGTGCGGCGGGTGGGGGACGCCGTCAGAGCGTCAGCTTCACGTCGTGTCAGGCGAGTTCCTCGAGAATCGCCGCGGCCAGCAAGGGAAACATGATCTCGTGGTGGCCGACGAGCGAATAGCCCCGCCCGCCTTTCTGCGTCGGTCTCCTCACCACATTGGTGAGGGGGCGATAATGGGAGAGGAAATCCATGTTCACGGTGGTGATGTCGGTGAGATCGTGGCCGAGGTTGCGGCCCAGGGAGACGGTCTTGAGGAAGACCTCGGGCATCACGACGGACGAGCCGAGGTTCACATAGACCCCTCCCTCCATCCTCGCCACCACTGCCGCGAGCCGGCGAAAATCGAGGAGGGATCCCGCTCCGATTGCCGCACCGTCCGCGGACGGGTGCATATGAATGATGTCCGTCCCGAGCGCGACGTGCACCGTCACCGGGATGTTGAGGCGGGCGCCGGTCGCCAGGAGGCTGATGTGCCGATTCGGAAACTGGCCGCGATACCGGTTGATGTAATGCCCGACCGCGTCACCGATGCCTTGTCCGTCCTTGACGCCCCGCACGATCGCCTCGTTGATCATCCGTCCTGTCTCCTCGGCCATGCCGAATCGACCGCTGTCGATCTCGTCGTCGACCTCCTCGGAGGTATGGCCCATGAAGGCGAGCTCGAAGTCATGGATGATCACCGCGCCGTTCATGGCCAGGGCCGTGACGACGCCCCGCTCCATGAGGTCGATGAGAATGGGATTCAGGCCGACTTTGACCGGGTGGGCGCCCATGCCGATGATGACGGGACGGCGGCGCCGATGCGCGCGCGCGATGGCTCGGGCGACGGTGCGGAGGGTTTGCACCGCCAGGATGTCCGGCAGCGAGCGGAGGAACTGCGTGAATGTGCCGCCGGGCTTCCACGTGGCGGCAAGATCCGAGAGCTTGACTTTGCTCTGGCGCCGCTTGAGGGGGTAGGTGTTGAGCGCGGCGACATCGATGGGACGAACCGGCGGACGGTTTACCCCCGAATCGAGGACGCGCTCAGAGGGTTTCCGGCGAGACTTGCTCATCGATGAGTTCGCACAGCACGTGCCCCAAGGTGATATGGCTTTCCTGGATGCGGGCGGTGACGGTCGACGGCACGATGAAGCAGTGGTCGACGAGCGACGCGAGCGTCCCGCCCGTGCCCCCGGTCCAGCCGATGGTCACGAGCCCGCCTTCCCTGGCGGCCTTGACCCCGTTCAGCACGTTCGCGGAGTTGCCGCTCGTGCTGATGGCGATGGCGATGTCGCCTTTCTGTCCGTGGGCGCGAACCTGTCTGGAGAAAATCTGGTCGTAGGCGAAGTCATTGGCGATGCAGGTGAGCGCCGCCATGTCGGTCGCCAGCGCGATCGCGGGGAAGGGTGCGCGATCGCGATGGTAGCGCCCCACCAGCTCGGCCGCGATGTGCGACGCATCGGTCGCGCTCCCGCCGTTGCCGAAGAGCAAGACTTTCCTGCCGCCGCGAAAGGCTTCGCCGATGAGCCGGGCGACGGCCACGATGCGGTCGGCGTGCGCACCGACGAAGCGCCGCTTCACGTCGGCGCTGTCTTCGAAGGCCTTGATGACCGCGTCTTTCATGAACGGCGATTCTAGGCGCAGGGTGACGGTCCTGTCAAACAACCTGCTTGATTGATCGAGGCCGGGTCTGCTGTGTTATAGTCTCCCCGGCATGGCGGTCGACGCTCCGGTCAAGGCTCTTTTGGTGGCGTTCACGGACGATGCACCGGCGGCTGTCTACGTCATCAACCGGTTGAAGCCCGAAGCCCTCTGCTTCTTCATTCCCGAATCAAGCAAGCCGCTCGTCGAACAATCCGTGCAACCGCACGTGACGGAGATGCCCAGACGGTGGGACTGGGTCGTCACGCCCGAGCCGGATCGGTTCATGCCGTCCTACCGCACCCTCGCCCGCAGCCTCAGCGACATGCTCACCACCTGGGAGATCCGTCCCGGCGAATTGGTCATCGATCTGACGGGGGCCACGTCGGCGATGGCGTCGGCCGCCGTGTTGGCCGGGCTGCCCGCGACCTCGCGCGTCGTCGCTTTGGAGCGGCCCCCCGAGGGATCGGCCGGGGAAGGCGAGGTCATCGAAATCGAAGGCGGCTCGCGCGTCTGGCTGCAGGGCAATCCCTGGGACGAGGCGGCGGAGGACGCGCGACGCGAAAGTTGCGAGCTCTTCAATCGTGGCGCCTTCGTCGCCGCCGCGGTGCGCTTTCGTCTCCTGGAGGCGCGGGTGAGCGGGGGGCAGAAACCGCTCTACCACGCACTGGCCGACCTGGCCGAGGGATACGGCTCGTGGGAGCGGTTTCAGTATCGCCCGGCCTGGGACAAGCTCAAGACGTCGCTCAAGGCGCTCGACATGGCGTCCGTGTGGGGCGGACCGCCGGGGCTCAAGGGGATCCTGCCGGCGATCAAGTCCAACGCCACGTTCTTGGAGAAGTTGGTGCTCGATCCCCAAGAGGTGAAAGAGGCCGTTGCGCTCGACTTGCTGGCGCATGCCCGGCGGCGGGCCCAGGTGGACCAGCACGTGGAAGCCGCCTTGGCGGTGTTGCTTCGGGCGCTGGAGGCCTTCGCGCAGCATGCCCTGTTCAAGCAGCATCGGATCAAGACCTGGGACGTCCGTCCGGATCAGCTGCCCCAGGGGCTCCGGGAGCCGTGTGAGCGGTGCTACCTGGACGATGTCGATGGGAAGTACAAGCTTCCCTTGTACGCACAGTTCCGAGCCCTCGCCGGCCTGGGAGATCAGATGGGGCAAAGCTACCTGGCGCAATGGACGAAGATGAAGCCGCTGCTCGATGCCGCCAGCCACGGCGTGCTGGGGCATGGGTTCGAGCCGGTCAAGGCCGAGCGATTTCACCAGCTCTACGACATCGTGATCAAGCTGACCAATGTGCAAGAAAGCTCCCTGCCCAGGTTTCCGATTCTTAAATTGTAAGCAGGGCTCGGGGCCAGGGGCTCGCGGCCCGTGGACCGACTTCTTTGCGTGCCAGGCGCCGCGCGCCTCGAGCCCAGGACTTGATGGACATTCGAATTTATTATGAAGATACGGACTGCGGCGGGGTGGTGTACTATGCCAACTACCTGCGGTACTTCGAGTGGGGCCGGACCGAGTACCTGGAGCAGCACGGGCTGTCGGTGAGGCGCTTGCTGCAGGAGGGCACGCAGTTCATGGTCGTGCATGCCGAGGTCGATTACCGCTCGCCCGCCCGCTACGGGGACGTCCTCAGCATCGAGACGACGCTCGGGAAAGTCGGCAACGCCTCCCTGACGATGGCGCATGTCCTCCGCGAGCGCGAGTCGGGCCGCGTGGTGGCGGAGGGCTCCGCGAAGCTCGTGACCGTCGACATGCAGGGAAAGACGAAGCGGCTGCCGCAGCCGATTGTGACGGCGTTGCGCGCAGCGGGCAAGGACGTGTCGTGATGGAAAACCTCGGGACCTGGCTCGCCATTACCGCGGTGGGCATCGGATTCATCATTCTGGTCTGGCTCCTCTTCTCCGAGCCCTCCAAGGATCGCAAGAAACCCAAGAAGCCCTAACAACTCCGCCGAATGCCCGCCCGTTGATTCCCGCTCTGCCGCCGCTTACCATGAGACGTGGAACCTGGAACCTGGATCGTGGGACGTCTTCTCCCCATCCTGCTGCTCAGCCTGACCGTCGGGTGCGCGATGGGGTTTGTCTACAACCATGCCGATTGGTTGGCGCTCTGGCAACTCGACCGCTACTTTGATCTCACCCGCACACAGAAACAATTCCTCGGCGCGCGCCTGACCCACGTGCTCGAGCGCCATCGAACGGAGGCCCTGCCAAAATATCGGGACGTCCTCGTCCAGCTTCGAGACGCCGTGCACGATGGGCTCACTGAAGAGGAGGTGGACTGGGTCTTCGATGCCTACGTCGAGCTGCGGACGGACCTCTTCGAGCTCTTGGTCGAGGATGGCACGGAATTTCTCGCCTCGATCGACGAGCGGCAACTCCGATACCTGGCCCGCAAATTTGAGCGCGAGAATGCGGAGCTGGCTGACCGCCTGGCCGTCCCACAGCAGACACGGCTGGCCGAGCGCGCCTCGGCCACGATCGACTGGCTTGAAGACTGGCTCGGGCCTCTGTCGGCCGAGCAGGAGGAACACGTGCGAGCGATGAGCGTCGCGCTGCCCGACACACTCGAGGCCTGGCTCGACTATCGCCGCGATCGCCAGCGTGCATTCCTGACGCTCCTTCGAGGTTCCATGGAAGGCGGACAGCCGCTGCGACGGCCGCTGCGCGAGTGGCTGGTGTACCCCGAGCGGGAGGCTCCCGCCGCCTATCTCGCCGCCCGGGCGGACATGCGGCGGGAGGTCAAGAAGATGGCCCTGGCGATCGACCGGATGATGACACCGCAGCAACGCGGACACCTGCGCGCGGAGCTCCAGGATCTCATCGATGATCTGCATGATCTGACGGGGAACGAGCGAAGCGTGGCACGGAGCGGCCCGCCAGGTGGAGAGGCGGCTGGTCTTGGTGCGTATGAGAAGTGATCGCGGCGGTGCAGAGACGGAAGGGATGGGCAGGAGATATGAAAAGGCCCGCTCCTGTGTCGGAAACAACCCTGGCGAGCCTCTGAGGGTCACACCGGACGCCGCTGCTCTCGACGTCCCGCATCATCATGCTGTTGGGGCACGCCCCCTGTGCTTAACGGCACCGAGCTGCTGATGCGCGCCTTCGGTCATGACCCGTAGTCGCCGGACGAGGTTTCCTGCTGGTTGCTCACAGGAGCGGGCCCGACATGTCCGGTGGCGTCATGTTGTCCTTCATCACCTCCTTTTTCACAAGACTGTACCGCGATGATGCTCCCTACGTGCGGCCCGGTCAAGACCCTAGTTTTCGGCTCCAGCCGCGCGTTTGCAGGCGATCGTGGGACCTCGCCCGGCTTGGTTGACAAAATCGAAAAGCGCGTGCTGAAATGACCCGCTTCGAGCCGCACGATCGGCTCGAGGATCTGGTGGTCCCGAGACGTCGCGGCGAGAAGGAGGACTGATCATGGATATGTTCGGAAAGGTCGGGCTGGTCGAGATCCCGGTGCTGATCGCACCGGATCAGAAGTCCTGGCTCGATAAAATGATCCAGGAGGGCAGAATCGCGGTGCCCCCCGGGGGAACCCTCGAGAAGGGGTCCCTCTACTCGATGTTTATCCGCATGCTTCTGCACAATGCCATGGAGGAGCAGAAACGGCAGGAAGCGCTCGAGGCGGACGACGAAGACGACGACGAGTAAGCGCAGCGGCACCGACCTCACCCACAGGGTCGGCGGCGCACCCTAAAGAAGCTTCAAGGCCGCGTGCGCGCGCTGGACGGTTTGGGCGATGTCCCGCGGGGAGTGCGCGGTGGAGAGAAACGCCGCTTCGAATTGAGACGGGGCGAAGTACACCCCCGCGTCCAGCATGCGGTGGAAGAACTTCCCGTAAGCCCGCGTGTCCGCTGCCTTCGCCGAGGCGTAATCCACGATCGGCCCCTTCGCAAAGAACAGTCCCATCATCGACCCCACACGCGTCTGTGTCACGGGCACGCCGGCCTTGCGCGCAGCATCTCCCAGGCCTGCGGTGAGGGCGGCGGCCTGCCGTTCCAGCTTCTTGTACAGGCCCGCTGCGCGCAAGCGCTTCAGCGTTTCGATGCCGGCCGTGACCGCGAGCGGATTACCCGACAGCGTACCGGCCTGGTAGACCGGACCCGCGGGCGCGATCAGTTGCATGATCTCTCGTTTCCCCCCGTAGGCACCGACCGGGAGCCCGCCCCCGATCACTTTGCCCAGACACGTCAGGTCCGGCGTCACGCCGTAGAGGGCTTGCGCGCCGCCGTAGGCGACGCGAAACCCGGTCATGACCTCGTCGAAAATGAGCAGGATGTCGTTCGCGCGGGTCATTTCTCTGAGGCCGGGCAAGAAGTCCGGTGCGGGGGGGACCACCCCCATGTTCCCGGCCACGGGCTCGACCACCACGCAGGCAAGCTCGCCCGCATGGGATTCGATCAAGCGCCGCACCGCCGGCAGGTCATTGTAGGGGGCGGTCAGCGTATTCTTGGTGAAATCGGCGGGTACGCCCGGGCATTCCGGAATGTTCAAGGTCGCCAGCCCGGATCCGGCCTTGGCGAGGAAGTAATCGGCGTGCCCGTGGTAGCAGCCTTCGAATTTCAGAATCATGTCACGGCGCGTGTACGCGCGCGCCAATCGGGCCGCGCTCATCAGGGCCTCGGTGCCGGAGCTGACGAGGCGCACCTGTTCCATGGACGGCACGGCCTGCGTGATCATGCGCGCGAGCTGCACCTCGAGCTCGGTCGGCGCGCCGTAACTGGTTCCCTTTGCGGCGGCCCGATGGAGCGCCTTGATCACGGCCGGCGGAGCGTGCCCCAGGATCATCGGCCCCCAGGAGAGCACGTAATCGATATAGCTGTTGCCGTCCACGTCGTACAGGCGGGAGCCTTTCGCCTTCTTGATGAACAGCGGGTGACCGCCGACGGAGCGAAAGGCGCGCACCGGGCTGTTCACCCCGCCGGGGATCACCCGCTGCGCTTCCACGAACAGCTTGCCGGATCGTGTGGTCTTCATGGGACTTGTTTCGCGAAGAAGGCGCGCACTCTATCACGCAGCAAATTGACGGGTCAAACGATGCACCGTCGACGGCGCGGCACGCGGTCCCATTCGGCCGCTTCGTCACTTTCTTTGCGAGGCCGCAAAGCCTTTGTTAGAATGAAGCCGCACGCCACGCTCTCAATTCGTTGAGCACGCCGAGAGAGCAGGACGTCTCCCCGCACCGAGGACGCATGAGGAAGGCGAAGATCATCTGCACGATTGGGCCGGCCAGCGACTCCCCGGAAGTCTTGGACCGGCTCATCGCCCATGGTATGAACGCCGCCCGACTGAACTTTTCCCATGGCTCGCATGAGTCGCATGAGCGCGCGATCCGGACCATCCGAGACGCCGCCGCCCGCCGCGCCGTCGCCATCGCCATCATTCAGGACCTGCAGGGACCCCGGATTCGTGTGGGCACCGTCGGCCCCGAAGGCCTCACGGTCGAGACGGATCAACCCGTCCGGCTCGTGCCCGCCCAGGGTGACTCAGATCCCCGCTCCGGGATCCACTTCGCCGGACGCTCCGTGGCGGCCGCGACCACCAAGGAGATTCCCGTCACCTACGACCGGCTGGCGCAGGATCTCCAACCGAACGC
>JBFGRM010000030.1:0-16750 GCA_041563675.1 Nitrospiraceae bacterium
CCGCATGGTGTGTTGAGTGATCTACCCCTCGACCTTCTCGACGAGGACCTTGTAGTGCTCGGCGCTCGGTTCGAGCGGTTCTTGCAGAAGGACCTTGTGTCCGTCGTTCTGCAAGCTGACCGGCACGTTCTTGATCGGATCTCCCGCGTCCAGCCAGACCTCCAGACGCTCGCCCCCATCCATCATTTCCAGCTTCAGCTTCGTCTTGACGTAATTGAGCGGGCACATCACGCCGCGCAGATCGTAGATCGCCGTCTCGCCGGCTGCGGCGGGCGTCTGTGCCGCCGGCTGGGCCTCGGCCGTCTGCCGCGGGGCGTCCGCCTTGGCCTGGTCGGAGAGGGCCAGGTCTTTGCTGAGCTGCTCACTGACCGTGCGGCACGCTTCGACGAAGTCGCGCGCGAAGACCAGCTTGTTCTGAACGAACTCCGGCGACGTGTCTTTCGGTCCCAGATCACCGATCTGAGCATCGAGCTGACGGTAGGCAGCGGGCATCTTCCCATTCTGAGCAAACCGGCTCTCGAACTCCGCAAAGGTGTCCGCATCGGTGGCGGGATCGACTCCCTCCGTCACGAGGAGGGCTTTCGCGCCGGCCACCACCGCCCGGTACGCCTTGTTGACGGCGATGGCGTACTGGTGTTTTCCCGCGAGCATCCGGGCATGGTACAGCTCCTGGTCCGCCTCAAGGAGGTGATTGTCGATCATTTCCAGGGCGCCGCCGGCGCATTCGCCCGGTCCCAGGTCCTCCGTTGTGAACTCGTTCTCGCCCTCCCAATCATAATAAAATGAGCGATCCTGATCATAGGGCGGCAGGATCGAGAAGGGGATGAGCTCTTCCTTGAGCGTTGCCTTGCCGGCGCGCTTCACGAAACCGAGGAAGCTTTCGCTTGCCTGACGGTCCCGCCGATACACCGTGAACAGATGCGAGAGCGCGGCGGGCACATTCTTCGCAGGCAGCTTGACCGTCATCTGACCGATGCTCGCCGTGCCGTTGACCCGGCCGCCGAGGTGGAGCTCGTACACGGGAGCCACGTGGTCCCCGACGCGCTTTCCGACGCCGTGAAGCCCGATCGCGGCGATGTGATGTTGCGCGCAACTGTTGTGGCAGCCGCTGATCTTGACGTTCACCCCCTCCAAATCCTCCGGGATACGGCCGGGCGGCAGGATTTCGGCGAGCGCCCGCGCGAGCCCCTTGGAGGACGTGATGCCAAGCCCGCAGGTGTCGGTGCCCGGACAGGCGATGATGTCCTCTGTCCGCTCCGCCCCGGGGTCACCGAGACCGACCGCGACCAGCTCCTCGTAGAACGCGCCAATCTGGGACTCGGGAATCCATCGCACGATCATGTTTTGGTTGATGGTCGTGCGCAGGTTGCCATTCGCGAAGCCCTCGGCAAGGTCGGCAAGGGCGTACATTTGGGGCGAGGTGATGTCACCCATCGGCAATTTCACAGTGGCCGCCACATAGCCTTCCTGGCGTTGCCTGACGACGTTGGTCCGCTGCCAGACATGGAAGGGGGATTCGGAGGTGCCGTGACCGTTGCCGGCTGCCCCGTTCCCCTCCCCGTTTCCAGCCGTGCCGTGGCGTGTGGGCATGATCAGCTGGGTGGGCTCATCATCGTGGGGCAGGAGCGCAAGGGGCGGCTTGCCGGGCTTGGCATAGCCCATGGCCACATACGCTTCCTCCCAGCGCCGCTTGAACTCATCGAATCCCAGCTTGTCGATGACGAACTTCATCCGTGCCTTGTGGCGGTTCTTGCGGTTGCCCAGGGTATCGAACACCTTGATGACCGCCTCGATCGACGGGATCAGCTCGTCCATGGGTGTGAACTCCCGGAGGAGATGACCGATGCGCGGTGCCGGGCCGAGGCCGCCTCCGGCCGTCATCCGAAATCCGAGCGAGCCATCCTTCGCCCGAACGGCCAGCAACCCGAGGTCGTGGATAGGCGTCAGGGCGCAATCGTGCTTGCACCCCGACAAGGCAATCTTGAACTTGCGGGGCAGGCTTTGGTTCAGCGGATTCCGCAGCAGGTGGAGCGCCACCGTTTTCGCATAGGGCGTGACGTCGAAGATTTCGCCCTGGCAGACGCCTGCAAGGTGACAGGCGGTGACGTTGCGGACGGTGTTGGCGCAGGCCTCCCGAGTCGTCAAACCGACCTCGGCGAGCTTTCGCATGATGGTGCCCACGTCATCCAGGAGCGCGAAGTGGAGCTGGATGTCCTGCCTGGTCGTCACATGCCCGACGCCCGTCGTATAGCGATCGGCCAGCTCACCGACGCGTCTCAACTGGTTGGCGGTCAACCCTCCGAAGGGGATCTTGATCCTGACCATCTGGACCCCAACCTGGCGCTGCCCGTAAATCCCGTGCTGGAGCCGGAAGGGCTTGAAGATATCGGTGCTCACCTCGCCGGCTTGCAGGCGTCCGACTTCCTGCTCGAAGCTCTCGATTTCCTCGAGAATGTCCGGCGGGATGGGTTCGGTGCGGATCTCGACCTGATGGTTGGTGGCTGGAGTCGTCATGACGATTGCTCCGTTCTATGCTTATGATGATGCCTCGACCGGGCCATCGGCACCCCGCTAGATGTGGTACATGAGCGCGTGTTCCTGCTCGATGGCCTGCTGCCGCTCGGCCAGGTCCGCCAGGGTGACGGACCGCAGCACCGCGAGTTCCGCCTCCTGCAACTGCTCGACGACTGGTGAGATGACCGATTCGCGGCGGCTCCGCGTCTCGGGCGGTGGAGACCCGCCCGACTGGCGCCGTTCCAACTCGATGGGCCCGTCCAGGGCCTCGACGATTTCTGCGAGCGACACGTCGGCCGGCTTCTTGCTAAGCGCATAGCCTCCTTGAGCCCCCCGATGGCTCTCAATCACGCCCGCTCGCTTGAGCCCGTGCAGCACCTGCTCCAAGAACCTGGGGGGAATGTCTTGCCTGTGGGCGATGGCCCTGGCCGACACCGGCGCATGGCCGTTGTGCAGGGCAAGGTCAACGGAGGCGAGTATCCCGTAAGTGGCCTTTAATGATAGCTTCATACATTTCCTACAATTCCGGTAGGAATTGTCTAATTGCTGTTACTTGTAGCTCTGTTTCGGGGTCCCTGTCAAGACCTATTTGTCATTGCAAAATCAATGCGTTACATATCTTGTGCAGCGCTTTAAAACACCGCTCCTTTTACGAATCGAAAGGACTGGCTGCCGCAGGCTGGGCAGCCGCAAGACCTGAAGGGTGACGACCAACTGGTGGGCTGCCCTTCGGGATGAGAAGTCGATGGGTCGGAGCGATGAGGGATTCGGCTGTTTAAATCGGGCATGGTCCTGAGGAGTTGAGGATCTGGTGCTGCGATGATCCTCGCGTCTTTGTTCGGTCATTCCCTTGTCTCATCCTGTCATTTCCGTGGAGCCTCCCCCGGATGGTTTCAAGCCGGGGCGGGAATCCATCCTCTTCACTACGCAGAAAAGAAGATGGGTCCCCGCCAAGACCTGCGGGGATGACGGAGAGTGGCGGGGCTATGAGAGCGAGCGCCCTTCTTCACAATCGCCCCCAACCTCCGCGGAATGAAGATGTCGAAAAGTTTGCGACTCAAATCACTGTCCTCAAGGTGGCGACGATCGGGATCGCGCTGTTCCGTATCGAGGCCGGCAATGAAAACCTCACACCGCCCCGTTCTCTGTCTCCGCGAGTGTAGGATGCCGGCGACACTTCACCCGGTCCCTGCAAGCCCAGTCCTACCCTTGGAATGCGGCAACCCAATGGTTTTGTGACGAGTTCTCATGCACCCATGTCATGGCATTCCGGTTGCAGTCAGGCACGGCCATTATCGAGAATTTTGTCGTTGACTTGCTTGGGGCTTAGCGCAATAATCCGCCCCCTCTTCGTTCCCGTCACCAACCTGTCATTCCTGTCAGTTGAGATGAGTAATCGCTCGCACGGGCTCAGCGTCGTACTTTTCACCGGGGATTCGCACCTTGCATCCCAGATCGAGCACGATCTGGGGGCCCTGTCCTTTCCGACCACGCTGACCGTGGTCAAGGACGTCGCCGCGGCGCATCGAGCGATCGCCCGCCATGCCGTTGATGGCGTGATCATCGAGACGAGGCGCGGTCGCTCCAAGGAGTTGACGCGGCTCCAGCATGCGATCGATCCGGCTCGGACCTTCGTCCTGGCGGGCTCGAGGGCCGTGCTGCGGAGCGCGGCGGGTTTCATGCTGGCCTCGACGCGCCCGCCCTCGGGCAAGCCGGCGATGGTTACCCAGACCTCCCTGGAGGACTACCTGGACAGCAAGCTGGGCGAGTTTGTCAGGGGGATGAAAAACGGATCGGCGCGCAATTTACACCCGATGCTCATCAAAGCGCTCGAGCGTCCGTTGATCAGCCACGCACTCAAGGAAACCAACGGCAATCAAATCAAGACGGCGCACCTCTTGGGCATGAATCGAAACACGCTGCGCAAGAAAATCACCGAGCTGCGGATTCCGGTCCAGCGGGAACGCCTGCGGCGGGCGCTTGCGTAAGGTCGTGCCTCTTGCGGTAGGTACTCATCCTTCATCGTTCGCTCACGGCGAACCGGGAAAGGGGGACTTATGACGAAGGAAGAATTGATCGCCAGAATGGCGGCCACGGCCGGTGTCACGAAGGTCGCGGCGGGCATCGCATTGAACACCTTTACCGATGCGGTCACGGTATCACTGAAGAAGGGACGGCGTGTCAGCCTCGTGAACTTCGGCACGTTCACCACCGGCAAGCGGCGGGCCCGGACCGGTCGGAATCCCCGCACGGGAGCACCGCTTCGCATTCCAGCGACGCGCGTCGCCAGGTTTGTTCCCGGTAAGGCACTCAAGTCCGCCGTAAAGTAGCGGCCAATCCCACCGACGGCCCCACGGGTCTCTTCCACAGCAACGTCTCGTTGCACGCGGCTGGGTGTGTGATCCTTGACACACCCAGCGCCCCTATAATAGCATGGCGACCTGAGGTTAGGCGCGTAGCTCAGGGGGAGAGCGCTACCTTGACACGGTAGAGGTCGACGGTTCAAAACCGTCCGCGCCTACCATGTTTTTCACCGAGGGCACCAGGCCACTCGGTCCTTCCTGATCGTTCCTGAATACGTGTTCTCGCGGCCTGTCCGGAGCGCCGAGCGCGCTGAGGGAAGGCTCGTGGAGACGCGTGTAGGAAATCGGAAGTAGGCCGGGCGCAATGACGACGAGATTGTGCAACCTGATCTGGACAGATCCGCACAGATTCGTTACCGGACACGCCGGCGGCACCCACGTGGCCATTCCAGATAGCTCACGGTGAGGTTCCTGGTCGACCGGGTGTCAGCGGTTCACGCCAATTCCCCTCATTCAGGGGTTCCAGCCGAACGCTCCCGACCAGTTGTTCCCACGGCACGAAGCGCGGGCACGCGTGTTCGCCTGAACCGCGGCGCCCGTTGACGAGCGCAGACCCATGGCAAAAGAGTCACAGGACATTCGCGTGACACTTTCCGATGGACGCACCACCGTCCTTCCCCGGGGCTCCACCGCGGGCGACGCTCTGTCCCGGGCCGGCGTCTCGGCTCTCGATGACATCGTCGCCGTGAAGATCAACGGGGTGCCTCGCGACCTCTCCACCGTCCTCTCCGAGGACGTCGCGCTGGAGCCGCTGACCTTCGACTCGCCTGAAGGCCGGGAGGTCTACCGGCACAGCAGCACCCATATCATGGCACAGGCCGTCAAGGACGTGTTCCCGAACGCGCAAATGACGATCGGGCCGGCCCTGGAGGATAGCTTCTACTACGACTTTGCCTTTGAGCGCCCCTTTACTCCGGAGGACCTGGCGAAGATCGAAGCGCGCGCCCACGCGATCATGAAAACCGACCACCCATTCAAGCGCATGGAGATGGATCGGCGTAAGGCGATTGACTTCTTCAAGGAACGGGGGGAGCACTACAAAGCCGAGATCCTCGAATCGATTGAGGACAAGGTCGTGTCGCTGTACAGTCAGGGGGAATTCGTCGATCTGTGTCGCGGGCCTCATGTGCCCTCCACCGCTCGGGTCAAAGCGTTGAAGCTGATGAGCACGGGAGGCGCCTACTGGCGTGGCGATGAGCGCAATCCCATGCTCCAGCGGATCTACGGCACTTCGTTTCCCACCCAGAAAGCATTGGATGCCCACCTTGCCAGGCTGGAAGAGATCAAGCGCCGTGATCATCGCAAGCTGGGAAAGGAGCTGGACCTGATCACCATTCAGGACGAGATCGGCCCCGGGTTGGTTCTCTGGCATCCCAAGGGCGCGCTGATCCGCTTGCTGATCGAGAACTTCTGGCGGGAGCAACACATCCGTCAGGGCTACGAGCTCGTCTACTCCCCCCATGTCGCCCGCCTGGACCTCTGGCGGACGAGCGGCCACGTGGATTTTTACCGCGAGAACATGTTTTCGGTCATGAAGGTCGAGGGCAGCGAGTACCAGCTCAAGCCCATGAACTGCCCCTTCCACATCATGATTTATAAGTCGCACCTCCGGAGCTACCGGGACCTCCCGATCCGCTACGGCGAGCTCGGGACCGTTTATCGCTACGAGCGCACGGGCGTGCTGCATGGCCTCCTGCGGGTCCGCGGCTTCACACAGGACGACGCACACCTGTTCTGCCGCCCGGACCAGATTGAAAGCGAGGTCAGCAAGGTCCTGGATTTTACCTTCTTCATGCTCCGCACCTTCGGCTTCAGTGAGTTCGAGGTCTACCTCTCGACCAGGCCGGAGAAGGCCGTCGGCTCTCCGGAGCATTGGGCCCAGGCCACCGCCGCTCTGGAGGCGGCGCTGAAGGGGCGGGGGGTGGCGTACCAGATCGATCCCGGCGAGGGGGTGTTCTACGGTCCGAAGATCGATATCAAGATCAGGGACGTGCTGGGGCGATCCTGGCAGTGCTCGACCATCCAAATCGACTTCAACAACCCGGAGCGGTTCGACCTCGCTTATACGGGGGAAGACGGCCAGGCGCACCAGCCCATTATGATCCACCGGGCGCTGCTGGGCTCGATCGAGCGGTTCTTCGGCATCCTGATCGAGCACTACGCCGGGGTCTTTCCGACCTGGCTCGCGCCCGTCCAGGCAAAAGTGCTCTGTATTACCGACCGGCAAAAGGAGTATGCTCAGGCGGTCGTGGACCGGTTGACGCGGGCGGGCCTTCGTGCCGAAGCCGATCTGCGCAACGAGAAGGTCGGCTTCAAGATTCGTGAGGCGGAGAAAGCCAAGATCCCCTTCATGCTCGTCGTGGGCGACCGCGAGATGCAGGCGGACACGGTCTCGGTGCGAGGCCGGAGCGGGGTCGATCACGGTAAGCTGGCGGTCGATGCCGTCATCGAGCTGATCAAGGCGGAGGCAGACCCCGCCGCTCAGGCGCCCTAACGTCACGTCACCAGGAGGGATGTCCTATCGTTGTTCCTAAGCTTCGCGTAAATCGAGAGATCCGGATCAGGGAGGTGCGCGTCATCGGCCCTGACGGCGAGCAGCTCGGCATCCTCCCGACCCAGGACGCCTACAAAAGGGCCCAGGAGTCGGGGTACGACCTGGTGGAGGTGGCTCCAACAGCACAGCCGCCTGTTTGCCGGATCATGGATTACGGCAAATACAAGTACGAGCTGAGCAAGAAGGAGCATCAGGCCAGGCGCCACCAGAAGGGGACGCAGCTCAAGGAGATCAAGCTCCGGCCACGGACGGACAAGCACGACCTGGAGATCAAGATCCGCCAGATCAAAAGCTTTTTGGCAGAGGGGAACAAGACCAAGGTGACGGTGACGTTCCGCGGGCGGGAAATGGCGAATCAGGAATTGGGACGCAGCATGATGGCATCGGTCATCGAGCAGCTCTCCGAGTTCGGCAACATCGAGTACGCGCCGAGGATGGAGGGACGGAGCTTGATCATGATCGTCTCCCCAAAGGGTTAGGAATCGATTGAGGAGTGTTTACGAGACCTTCAACAAGCAGGTGAATGACAATGGCACGATTCAAGATGAAATCACACAGTGGCGCAAGCAAGCGATTTCAGCGGACCGGCAAGGGAAAGTTCTTGCGGCGCAAGGCCAATCGCCGGCACATCCTGACCTCCAAACGTCGCGACCGGAAGCGTCGATTGAAGGGGCTTGCCCCGGTGCCGAAGACCATGGTCTCGGCCGTGCAGCGTCTGCTTCCACACAGCTAATCACGGTCATGGTAATTGGGTAAATCGGTAATCGGGTAATTGCCGGATTACCCAGTTGCCGAATTACTTCGTTACCCAATTACCTAATTACCTAGTTGAGGAAAACGGAAGAGGAGATGATCAGATGCCACGAGTGAAAGGTGGGCCGAAAACCAGAACGCGAAGAAAGAAGAGACTGAAGCTCGCCAAAGGACAGTATGGAGGACGAAGCCGGTTGTTCCGCAGCGCCACCGAATCGGTGGACAAAGGGCAAGCCTACGCCTACGCCGGTCGCAAGCATCGGAAACGTGATTTTCGCCGGCTCTGGGTGACGAGAATCAGCGCGGCCGTCCGCGAGCAGGGGTTGACCTACAGCCGCTTCATGAACGCGCTCAAGAAGGCAAAGATCAGTCTTGACCGCAAGGTGTTGTCGGATATGGCGATCAAGGACCCGGCCGGATTCGACAAGCTGACGCAGCTCGCCAAAGCACAGTCCTGATCGGCGGGCGAGATCGGTCCGTCATTCCAGCGGACGCGGGAATCATCTGTCAGGGGAAACCCTGGATTCCTGCTTTCGCAGGAATGACGGAGAAGAAGGTTCTTCCGCCTCCCGGTTTCCGCCTCCCGATCCTTACTCGACTAATCTCCCCACATCCAACTCGAAGACGACCGACGGCATCGTGACCTGCCAGGCCTCCAGGACCTCGGGGTGCAGCTCCCCGATGATGCCCACGGGCCGACCCCGAACGATGATGCGCCCGGCTCTGCCGGTCAGGAAGGAGGGGTGGTCCAGAGCCTCCAGCGAGTACGGTACATCCAGGTAGAAGAGGAGAAGATCGAGGCAGGAATGGATCTCGGAAAAGTTGGCCGCCGCATGGGCGATGAACGCGCCAAGCACCAGAGCCGTTCGCCCGGGGTCCCCGTCGTTGGAATCCGGGATCGCGACCTCACCCACCTCAAACAGCCGATGCGGGTAGAAGGATCGCGAGGAGGCCGCCTCGACCCGGAGCAGGGCGGGCGTGATCCATTGCCGAAGGCAGGCGAAACTCTGCGACATGACATTGTCCACCTCGACCAGCCTGCCCCATTCGGTCCCGGCGACCTTCATGCGGTCGCAAAAATCCTCCCGGGCTCCGAGGATGTTGGCGACGACTTCCTGGAAGCCCTGACCCACCATCAGGTCGCGGACACGATCCGACACCTCCTCCAGGCGAGACAGTCCCCCCACGGTGAATTGTGAAGGGAGCACGGGGCCGAACGTGTCGTACCCGCAGCTGATGGCGACGTCTTCGATGACATCCACCGCGTGCATATAATCGTTCCGGTAGGGGGGCAGCTTGACGGAGACCCGCCCGCCGGCGAGCTTCACCTCGTACCCGTAGGCCTGCAGCGCCGATTGAACCTTCTTGCCTCCGAGCTTCTGGCCAAGCGCGCTCTCGATGGATTCCAACCCGATGTGCCGGGGCTTGGAGAAGTCCAGTGGTGTCCGCACGGTCTTTCCAAAAAGGGTGCGGTAGGGATACTGAGCCTCGACGGGCTCGATCCGGGCGCCCCGGTCGGCGAGGTTCGCCGCCAGGATGTTGATGGTCAACACCACCATGACCAGATCCGTGCCGGTGACCTCGACGAAGAGGTCCGTATCCCCGACGCGCACCTCGCCAATTTCCCGACTGTTGATGATCGGCGGCAGCGACAGCACCTGCCCCTCCTCATCCCGAAGCAGCGGGACACGGTCATGCCCGCTGATAATGGGCCCGTACTCGACCCCCTTGGGGTGGACGGCCAGGACCTCGCGCAGCGACATCTTGTCTTCGAACCCGAGGGGGGTGAACCGCGCTTCGTCCGGCTTGACCAGGTCATAGGTCACGGGAAACGCGATATGCTCCAGCCGATACAGCCCGATGGAGACGGAGCGCCGCTTGCGGCCGTAAATGTCCGCGAGCTTTTCCTGCACCTGGATGAGCTGGGTCAGCCCTTCCTCGGTGATGCGATGCCCGGTTGCCGTGCAGGCCGCGACGAAGGGCCGGATCTTCTCCATGCCGGACACGACCCGGATGCGATGCTTCGAAGCCCGCGCGGGCTTGAGCCAGGGATACCGCCCATTTCGTCCGATCAGCTTCGCGCGGATCTGGCGGGCGATCCCCTCGCAGGACCAGAGATCCGGCCGGTTGCTGTCCGACAGTTCGACCCGCAGCTCATCGGTGTCGGTGTCGTGGCCCTTGAGCTCTCCCTTGACCAGCGACAGGCAGGATTCGATGAGCTCCATCGAGACCGGCGCGCGCACCGCCCCGTCACGATTGAGGAGGTCCTCGAGGTCTTTGCGATTGATGGAGATCGTCGGCATAGGGATCGGGGGGCGTCGCTACAGGCGTGCGCGCGTCGTCCTGATCAACTCGAGGTTGGTGGTAAAGAGATCTCTGATGTCATGGATGCCCAGCGCGACCATCGCCATGCGGTCCAAGCCCAATCCCCAGGCGATCACGGGCACCCGAACGCCAAGCGGCAGCGTGACCTCCGGACGGAGCAGACCGGCACCGCCCAATTCCATCCATCCCAGCCTGGGGTGGCGGACATGCAACTCGACGGACGGCTCCGTGAAGGGAAAATAGGCGGGCATGAACTTGCTCTCCTTAGCCTGGGCGATTTCCCGGGCAAAGAGGCCGAGCAAGCCCAAGAGCGTACGAAAGGTGATCTCCGCCCCGAGGACGATCCCCTCGATCTGATAAAAATCGGGGGCATGGGTGGCATCGACCTGGTCGTATCGGAAGCAACGGGCGATCGAGAAGTATTTCCCGGGCACCTCCGGTCCTGAGGCCAGCGTGCGCGCGGAGACGGCGGTGCCCTGGCTCCGCAGAATCATCCGTCGCGAGCGCTCGAGGTCGAATTGATACCCCCAGCCGGTCGAGGCCGTCTCGCCGCCGTCGTGGTGGGCCGCGGCGACATTCGACAGGAACGGTTCGGGGATCTCCTCGGCCGCCTTGGGTTCCTTCACGAAATAGACGTCGTGAATGTCGCGGGCCGGGTGGAACTGCGGCATGTACAGCGCGTCCATGTTCCAAAACTCGGTTTCGACGAGGGGTCCGCGCATCTCCCGGAATCCCATCCCCACGAACTTCGCTTTGACAGTGTCGAGGAATTCCCGGTAGGGGTGGCGTTTGCCCGCGCCGATCCTCGGCGCACGAAGGCTGATCGTGTACTTGCGGAACCGCTTGTTGCGCCAGCTCCCATCCTTCAGCAACTCGGGCGTCAATTGGGACACCTCGTCGGTGCCGCCGTGCGCTCGGATCATCCCCACCGCCTCGCGCCCCTCCGGGGTCAGGCTGTACGTGCGGAACACCTGATCATCGATCCGAAACGGCTCGCGCGTGTTGCCCCGCTTGACCGCATACTGACGAATCACGCGCTGCATCGCCTCCGGAAACGCGTCCAGCGTCCGGCGTGTTCCCCGCAATTGTTGCAACAACGTGCGCAGAGCTTCCGCGGTGGGGCTCGGCCTGTCCGTGGACTGGATCACTCCTCCTGCCACGATCTGGATCGCCCCCTCTTTCTTGAGACAGCCGATGGCCCCGCTGATCTCGCTGGGCTCGAGCTGCTCGCGCGCCTGGATGTCCTGGATGGTCAACCGCGCATCACGCTCGGCGGCCTCCCGCAGGGACGACAAGATTCGCTCGATCGGCGCGTATTTCTCGAAGAACTGCTCGCCCGTCGTGGTCAGCGAGACCTGGGAGACGACCCGCTCCGACTCGACCCGAACGAGCGACTTGGCCAGGAGCCACTCGATGGCCATGTTGAGCTGCGAGGGCTCCAGCCCCGAGGCCTTCGCGATGTCCTCCTCGGACGAAGCTTTCCCCGAGGCGGCGCCGGCGAGCACGCCCAGCGTCTTGATCTCAAGCGGATGCAGCGTATCGATGAGGTTGTCCACTTCAGCCATGGTGTCGTCTGCGTCGTGGGGATGGAAAAGGCGGCCCGGCAGCGCCTAGGTCGCCGCGCGCTTCTGCTGCGCCACGCTTTCCCCGGCATGGCGCATCGCTTTGATGGTGGCGGCGTAGTCCCGGCTCCGAAAGATCGCGGATCCCGCGACCAGGATCTCGGCGCCCGCTTTCACCACATCGGCTGCGTTGTCGACCTTGATGCCGCCGTCCACTTCCACCAGCGCGTGGCTGCCGGTCCGACGGATCAGGTCGCACGTGTGGGCGATCTTCCGCAACGTGGCGGGGATGAACTCCTGGCCGCCGAACCCCGGATTCACGGACATGATGAGAACCAGGTCGACGTCGGCAAGGATTTCTTCGAGCGTCGAGAGCGGCGTCGCGGGGTTGAGCGTCACGCCCGCCTTCACCCCGCGCTCCTTGATGGATTGCACGGTGCGATGCAGGTGCGGGCAGGCTTCCACGTGCACCGTCAGGTAGCTGGCGCCGGCATCCGCAAACTCGGGGATGAACGCGTCGGCGTTCGTGATCATCAGGTGCACATCGAGCGGCAGCTTCGTCACCTTGGCCAGCGCCTCGACAATCGGCGGCCCCGCAGTCAGGTTGGGCACGAAGTGCCCGTCCATGACGTCGACATGGAGCAGGTCGGCTCCGGCTTGCTCCACTCGGGCGGCCTCCTCGGCCAGCCGAGCGAAGTCGGCGGAGAGGATGGACGGCGCAATCTGCACGCGGGGCACGGTCATGAATGTCCAGCCTTTCGCAGGCGGCACGCGAAGAACGCGTCCATGGATGTCATCGAAGTCAGCGTGGACAGGTAACCTTGGCTGGTCAGGAGGGTCCGTCTGCCCTCAGACAACCAGGGCTCGACGCTTTCTCTCCGGAACTCCGCGTGGTTCTTGGAGAATTGCTCGATGACGTGCTCGTTTTCCTCGGGCTCGGTCGAGCACGTACTATAGACTAACCTGCCGCCAGGCCGCAAGAGAGAGGCGACTTGATCGAGGATCGACAATTGCCGAGCGTGGTGCCCCGCGAGGACATCGGCTCCCTTTTGCCACTTGGCCTCGGGGTGACGTTTGAGGACCCCCAGCCCGCTGCAAGGCGCGTCGACGAGCGCGCAGTCGAAGGAGTCCTGGTCTAACGCGTCCTTCCTTTGTCCACTCGAGGGCCGGCACCAGTCGTGCTCCAGTGGACGAACGATGCCGATGCCGAGCCGCGCGCAGTTCTCGCGGAGCAGGCGCAGGCGCCGCTCACTGCGATCCACAGCGATGATCTCCCCACGGTTCTGCATCAGGGCCGCCAGATGCGTCGACTTCCCTCCAGGTGCGGCGCAGGCGTCCAGCACCCGCTCGCCGGGCTGCGGGGCGAGCAGCGGCGGAACCAGTTGCGCCGCCTCATCCTCGACGTAATAGAGGCCCTCCTGATAATGAGGCAAGTCCGCCACGGCGCCCTGCTTCTCCACGGTCACTCCGACAGGGCTGATGGCCGTGGGCCTGGCGGGGAGTCCGGCCTGAGCGAGCCGTTCGAGCAGATCAGCGCGCGTGAGCTTCAAGCTGTTCGTCCGCAGCGTGAGTGGCGGGACGAGCAAGGTCGCCTGGCACAACCGCTCGCACAAGGCATAGCCGTAGCGATCCAACCAGCGCTCGACGAGCCAGGCGGGACAGGAGTCACGCACAGCGAGGGCCTGGACCGGCTCGCACGCGGGATCGGGCAGGGCAGGGGGCGCCTGCCGGGTCAGGCCGCGGAGCACAGCGTTGGTCAAGCCCCTCCATCGTCCCGACGCTCGATCGCGCCCGCCCGCCGCAAGCGTGACCGATTCATTCACGGCGGCGGAGGCGGGAACCTTGTCGAGATGGAGAAGCTGGTAGGCGCCGAGCCGCAAGGCGATCCGGACGGGAACGGGCAGGCGCGCCACCGGGCGATCGGCCACGTGATTCAAACGCCAGTCCAGCGAGGCCTGGCGGCGCAGGACCCCGTAGATCAGCTCCATACCGAGCCGGCGGTCACGCGCGTCGAGCCGCGCATCCTCGAACGCGTCATCGAGCAGCTCGTCGGCGAACTCTTCGGTTCGCTCCAGCGCGCAGAGAACCTCATGCGCAACTTTGCGGGCAGGACTTGGCCCGCGGGAAGTGCTGAGTCCGGAGTGCTGAGTGCCGAGCGGCTTCTTCCCTGCGCTTTTCCCCTTTCGCTCGATACTCATGCCTCAGTACTCAGGACCCAGCACTCAGCACTTCTCTTTCCCGAGGACGAGTCCAGGCTTGACGGGATGGCCGGCCAGGTAGGCCGCAGCGCTCATCCGGCGCTTGTTCGGGGGTTGAAGCTCCATGATGACCAGGGCGCCCTCGCCGGTTGCGACCGTGATACCTTTTGGGCTTGCCTGGATGACCGTGCCCGGAGGCGGGCTGGCCGGGATATCGGCTGACCGCGCGGCGCGCCAGATTTTCCATTGCTCCCCACCGGCGAACGTAAAGGCGACGGGCCAGGGCGACATGCCCCGCACCTGGTTGACCAGGTCCGCGGCGCGCCGGGTCCAATCGATCAGCCCGTCTTCCTTTTTCAATAGCGGTGCCATCGTGGCCTGCGCATGGTCTTGTGGTTGGGGGACGATGGTGCCTTCTTTCATGCGGTGAATCGTCTCGACGAGAAGGCGGCCGCCGAGCTCCGCCAGGCGCGGGGCCAGCTCGCCCGCGGTTTCGTCCGGACCGATCGTCAGCCGCTCCTGCAGCAGCATCTGCCCGGTATCCATGCCCTCGTCCATCAGCATCGTCGTGATGCCGGTTTCCTTTTCGCCGTTGATGACAGCCCACTGGACGGGGCCCGCGCCGCGATATTTGGGGAGGAGCGAGCCGTGGACATTCACACAGCCCTTCGGCGGAAGCTGGAGGATCACGGGCGGGAGGATGCGCCCGAAGGCTGCGACGGCAACCAGCTCCGGCTGCCAGGCGCGCAATGCGTCCAGGAAGGCCGAGTCCTTCATCTTGGTCGGTTGCAGGTAGGGGATGCGCTCGCGTTTGCAGAGAACTTTGACGGGGGACGCTGCGAGGGTCTGGCCCCTTCCCTTGGGCCGGTCCGGCTGCGTGACGACGCCCACGACGTCGTCGGGTGAGCGGAGCAAAGCGACGAGCGATGGCACCGCGAAGTCTGGTGTCCCCATGAACACGATGCGCATGCTGTTCTCGTAACACGCACCCAGAGGGAAATCAACGACTCACGTCGGCTTAAGCGCTCATGGTTTCCATTCCGTCATTCCTGTGCAAGCAGGAATCCACCTTTCTTCTTCCCGGTTTCCGCCCAACCGCCTTGACGTTCCTTGACTCCCCTAGGGCCGTTTGTTACTATCCGCGCGCGGGGTGGAGCAGTCTGGTAGCTCGTTGGGCTCATAACCCAAAGGTCGAAGGTTCAAATCCTTCCCCCGCAACCAATCCGAAAAAACGATGAAGGCCCTGATGGTGCGACCATCAGGGCCTTCGTTTTTCACGGGGCTGCTTTCTCGATGCCGCCGGTCTAGGACCGATGGACTGCGATGGTCGCGGTGGAGGCTTTCCATTTGTGATCCGGAAGCCGGACATACTGGTAGCGTCGGTACACCCTGTCCGTGGCGATGGCGGTCACATCCAAGGTCCGGATGGTGCCGATTGGCAGGATCACCCTGAAGGCTCCCTCGACCGCGCCCGCGGCATTCACTCTTGCACGGCCCTCGGTGACAATCCAGCTCGACTCCCCCCATCGAACCAGCACATAGATATGACGGCGATTCCAATCGGCGACTGACTTGCGCTGCCGGTCTTCAAAGGCGATCTGTCCTTTCAGCCTTCCCGTGTAGAGACTCGTCGCCTCTCCTAGCGAACCGACCCGATCGTCTGCGGACAAATCGGATTCCTCGAGAGGCGGTTCAAGCGAGACATCGAGTGTCGCATCGGGCTCATCGAGATCCTCCAGCGAGCTTGACGCTTCCGTGATGGTACGGAACGAGTCAGGCTCGACTGTCTTCGGATCGTTGGACTCCTCGATGACGGCCAGCCGCTGCTCCGCCTTCCCGACCAGCATTTCCAGTTCAATTCTCTCCTTCTTCTCGTTGGCCAACAGTGCTTCCACTTTCGCCAATCGATCCTGCAGCGTTTCCTTCTCCCGGGCCTGTTTCTGCACCACTTCCGTCATCCGGGCGTTGAGCGTGGCCTGGAGCGCAAACTTTTTCTCCTTCGACCGTCCCTTCGCCCTCCAATCGTCAAGCTCCTGTTCCAACTTTTCGAATCGTGCACCCACCTGCTCGCCGCCATTTAGGTTGCGAAGGGCACCCACCGTATACCCGCCCCCAATAAAGCTTCCCGCCAGGAGGGGGACGAGGATGAAGCGGGAGGTTCTGGCGTATTCGTTGGTCTGCCGAAGGTCATGCCGGTAGTGCACGAGACGGTCATGAGCACTGACAATGGCCTGGTGCGGCTGCGCCGCAACCCGGCCACCTTCGACGCCGCTGTGATCCCGCGCGTGCTTCAGCTCGGATTCAGCTTGCTTGATGTGTTGGATGAGGCGGGCGCGGTTGAAAAGCAGGACGAGGGAAAGGATTGTCGAGACGACAGCCCCGGCCAAGACGGCGAGAACCGGAATGATTCCGGGGACAGCGTGTATGGCCTCCCAGACCTCGATCGTTGTCAGGGGATGCCTCCTGGCGTTTCAGCAGTCC
>JBFGRM010000031.1:0-16711 GCA_041563675.1 Nitrospiraceae bacterium
CGACTGACCATCGCCGCAGCCGGCACGAACGTCAAAGTCCAGCGCTTGGAACGGTCGAAGGACTGCGAGGGTCTTGACAGGGTCGGCGGGCGCTGGGGCATTCGACCGTAATGAGTGAGCCATACAGTGACGTCGCGTTCCGTCAAGAAGAGCGAGCCCGCCCGGGTCACGCGGATGCCGTCCTCGGACCCCTCCAGTCGGAAGCGCACCTGTTCGACGGCGGTGGCTCGGTTGAGCGCATCGGTCAGCAGCGGCGCGAGGAGGTCGATTTCCGAGGGCGTGAACACCGGCACGGACCGGGCCTCTCCGCTCAGGGCCGACTCCATCAAGGTCTGGTGTTCGCGCACGCGGAGGCCAGCGAGCACGCTCGCCATGAGGGTTGGATCCACCGCGGTCGGATGGCTCGCCCGCACGGATGCATCCGGAAACTCCTTGAGTGAAACAACGACTCCGGCACGATCGTGCAGGACCGTTTCGAGGCGAGGATGCGAGAGGCAACCCACGAGGGCGAGGGGCAACGTGAGCCACAAAGCTCCTGCCTGCCAGCAACGCCGGCATTGCCCAATCAGGGTCGTCGCTTTCTTCTTTCTGGACGATTTGCTAAATCTGTCATCTGACTTTGTGAGGAACTCCCCTGAACGAGGAAGGGATGGATCGGTCCGTATGAGATCATGATGGAATGGGACCTCGCAATGTTCAACGTGATCAACGGCCTCGCCGGGGAGTCCGCGCTCCTCGACGAGGTGATGATCCGATTGGGGCATCCAAGCCAGTTGATCGTGCCGATCCTTCTGGCCTTGGGATACTGGGGCTGGACGCATCCCCGCCAAGCGCTCATTGGCGCCCCGTCGCTTGCCGTGCTGATTGTCCTGGTCGATTTCGTTGGTGCGCAGCTCAAGCACCTCACGGCGAGGGCGCGACCCTGCCAGGCTTTGCAGCAAATCCATGAGGTCGTGGGGTGCGGTGGCACGTTCAGTTTTCCGTCCAACCACGCACTGAATACGGCGACCGCAGCCGCATTTTTCCAGGTCTTGTACCCGACCACCGGCTGGGTGGCCTGGCCGCTGGTCGCGCTGATCGGGTTCAGCCGCGTGTATGTCGGTGGGCATTACGCAACGGACGTCGTGGGAGGGTGGGTTCTCGGCGGCGTGTTCGGGACCGCCGTCGCATTCGCGTTGCTGCGTTGGTCGAAATTCAAGAATCCAGGAATCGTAGAGGTGGACCGTGAAAACGCGGACAATCAAGGCCGCTGACAAGCTGCGAGGGAGAAATGCGACAAGCAGGAGGGCGCCGATCCTGTCAGCCTGATTGCTTGTCAGCCTGTCAGCTCCGTTTCTGTCTTGCCGGCCAGCTTGTGAAGATCGCAGACCGTCGTGTCCGGTTGGCCGCACTGCGTTTCCATCTGAATCGTCAGGTGTTTGATTCCGAACTCCGAGGCGACGCGGACCCGGATTGTCCGGAGCAGCTCGTCCGTCAGCTTGGAATCGTCTCCCTCCACCATGACGTGACAGGTCAGCATGACGAGCTTCGGCTCGACCGCCCAGATATGCAGGTCGTGCACGTTCTTGACCCCGGGAATCTTCTCGATCGCCTCGACGACGTGTGCCGTCTTGATGCCGGGGGGCGTCGACTCGAGCAGGATCTCGGTGGACTCACGCAAGAGCGGCCAGGCTCCCTTGACGATCACCCCGACGATGAGCAGGCTGCCGACCGGGTCCAGCACCGTCAGGCCGGTCAAGAGTATGCCGGCGCCGCTGGCCACAACGCCGAGCGAGACCCAGGCGTCGGCGAGCATGTGCCAGAATGCGCTGCGGATGTTGAGATCCTCCCTTGCGCCGTGCTGCAGGAGCAGCGCGATCGAGAGGTTCGCCGCGAAGGCGACCAACGCGATGAGGATGATCCATCCGCCGTCGACCGGCACGGGGGTCAGGATCCGCTTGATCGCAAAGAAGGCGATGCCGCCGGCCGTGATCAGCAGGATCAGGGCGTTGATGAACGCGGTGACGATGCCCGCTCGATGATACCCGTAGGTCTTGGCCTCCGTGGCCGGCCGGGCTGCCAGCACGTGGGCGTAGAGCGCGAGGAACAGTGCTCCCTGGTCGATCAGGTTGTGGGCGGCGTCCCCGATCAAGCCGATGCTGTTGATCATCAGACCGCCGGCAAACTCGGCGAGAATGATGATGGCGTTGAAACCCAGGGCCAGATAGAGCCGCCGCTTGAGCTGGGCATAGGTGGGGGAAGTCGAAGACATCTACACAGTTTGGCACGCGCCGGGAAGGACGGCAAGGGACCGAGGGCTGGGTCCGGTTCTTCTCACGGGTCTCAGAGGCCAAACTCCAAGAAATACTGCCGCTTAAGAAAGTCGTGCTCGTTGAGCAGGCGAAAGCCGGCCTGGGTGAGCTCGGAAAGGACCGTCTCGCGGGGCACGAGGTGCCGCCGGGGAAAGCCCACATCGCCTGAGCGATGGTCGTGGTAAAAATCGATGATCGCGATTCGTCCGCCCGGCCTCAAGGCGTCCTTCAGTTTCTCGAAATAGGCCGGCCGGTTCTCGAGATGGTGGAAGACATTGCACACGAAGACCAGATCGACCGAGGCTGGCGGCAGGACGGGGTCGTCGGGCTTGGCCAACCGCAGCTTCACGACGGACGCGCCTGCCTGCTCCTTGAGCGACGCCTGGACATAGTCGAGCATCTCCTGTTCGACGTCGATGGCGTAGATCGTCCCGTCCCCGGCGAGCGCCTGGACGAACCGACGGGTGAAGTAGCCCGAGCCCGAGCCCAGATCGGCGATCGCCATGCCGGGCTCCACGCCGAGGGCCTCGATGACTTTGGCGGGTTGTTGATACTCGTCCCGTTCGGGGCGGTCGAGGTGGGACAGATACTCTTGGATGTCGGCGGGCCTGCGGTGCTGATGGTGGCCGGCACAGCCGGCCAGGATCGCCAGCATGCTCAAGAAAATGACGATCGAACGGTTGGTTTTGGCCAGGTTGCGCATCACCTCACCTTCCACACGGTTGGGCCCCAGATTATTTTGGGAGCAGGGCTCGTTCCTCCGAGTTACCCAACTGACAACTTACCCAATTACGTTCCCTGGATGATCTCCTTGAGCTCATCGCCGGAGATGACTTCCTTCTCCAGCAGCACGCTTGCGGCCTTGCGCAGGACGGGCTCCCGCTGGCTCAGGAGCGTGGTGACGCGATCGTACTGCTCGTCGATGATCCGGCGGACCTCGCAGTCGATTTCTCGCGAGGTCTCCTCGCTGTAATCGCCGGGAGGCGGTTGCTGTCCCGTCTGCAGGTAAAGCGGTTGGCGGTCCCGTTGAAAGCTGACCTGTCCGAGCTTGTCGCTCATGCCGTAGACTTTGACCATGCTCTTCGCGATGTCGGTTGCCTTGAGCAGATCATCATGCGCGCCGGTTGAGATCTCCTTGAAAATGATCTCCTCCGCGACCCGTCCGCCCAGCAGGACGGCGATGCGGTTCTCGAGCTCGGTCTTGGTCATGAGAAAGCGGTCCTCCGTCGGGAGCTGAAGGGTATAGCCCAGGGCGGCAATCCCTCGCGGGATAATGGAAATCTTGTGGACGGCGTCGGCGCCGGGAATCGAGAGCGCGACCAGGGCGTGTCCCACCTCGTGGTGCGCCACACGCTCCTTCTCCATCGGGTTCAGCAGGCGGTTCTTCTTCTCCAGCCCGGCGACCACGCGCTCGACCGCTTCCTGGAGCTCCTTGAGCCCGACCTTCTCCTTGCCCCGTCGCACGGCGAGCAAGGTGGCCTCGTTCACGATGTTGGCGAGGTCGGCCCCGACAAACCCGGGGGTCATGGCGGCGATGACGCCGAGGTCCGCGTCGGGTTCCAGCGGAATGCTCTTCGCGTGTACCTGGAGGATTGCAAGACGACCGGGCCGGTCCGGACGATCCACGAGCACCTGTCGGTCGAAGCGCCCGGCACGGAGCAAGGCCGGATCCAGAATCTCGGGGCGATTCGTGGCGGACACGAGGATGACCCCGACGCGAGGATCGAACCCGTCCATTTCCACCAGGAGCTGATTGAGGGTCTGCTCCCGCTCCTCGTGCGCCATCGGCCCCATTCCGCGCGCCTTACCCAGGGCGTCGAGCTCGTCGATGAATATAATGCAGGGCGCCTTCTCCTTGGCCTGCATGAACAAATCGCGCACACGGGCGGCTCCCACCCCGACGAACATCTCGACGAACTCGGAGCCGCTGATGGAGAAAAACGGGACGGCGGCCTCTCCGGCCACGGCCCTCGCGAGAAGTGTCTTCCCTGTGCCGGGAGGACCGACGAGGAGGATGCCCTTGGGGATCTTGCCGCCCAGGCGACTGAACTTCTCGGGTGTCTTCAGGAACTCGATGACCTCCTTGAGCTCCTCCTTGGCCTCGTCGACCCCGGCCACGTCCTCAAAGGAAACCTTGACCTCCCGCTCCATGTAGATCTTGGCCTTGCTGCGGCCCACCGTCATGAACCCGCCCTGGCCCTGGGACATGCGACGCAGGATCCAGATCCAGACACCGGCGAAGATCAGGATCGGGATCACCCAGGACAGCAGGTCTCGCAGGAATGTGTTCTCAACGACCCCGGTCACTTGGACGCCGTGTTTCTCCAGCTCACGAATGAGATCCGGATCTTCGACCCGCACGGTGTCGAACCGCTTGGGCTCCTCACCCTCCTTCGCCTTCAACTGCCCGTGGATGGCCGTGGACGAGAGGGAGACGGACTTCACCTCGCCGCCTCGCACGGCAGCCTTGAACTCGCTGTAGGGCATCTCGATCGGGTTGAAAATCGGCGTGACGAACAACTGGAAGAGCAGCAGCGCCCAGAGCGCGAGGAAGATGTACCAGACGGAAAATTGTCGTTGTTTTGGATCCATGTCGTTAGGGGCCAATCGTCATTAGCTTATTGGGTAACTAGGTAAATACGGAAGTCAAGGGACTTTACCAAAGAAGCGACTTGGAATTACCCAATTACCCAATCACCGAATTACCCAATTACCTTCCCTGCCGGAGAATGGCTTCCTCCGGAAGCACAGGGTACGACTCCTTTCCCACGCCGAAGTTTCCCCGCGTGCCGTCGGCGGCCACCACCCGCAGCGTGACGCCGTCCGGGGCGTCCTTCTTCGTGGGCACGAAAAAGGGCGCGGCGAACAGGCTCTTCTCGCCAGTATAAAAGAGCTGGAGCCGCTCGACGATCTTCTCGCCGATCAGCACTTCGCCGTAAATGACGATTTGTCGGGAATCCCAGTCGCCATGGGGACGGACGGGTGTGCCGGACAACGTTCGAATGGATGCGATCAGCTTGACATCGTCCTTGGCGATCAAGGGCTCGCCGGGTTGTGGACCCGTGATCTGCACCAAGTATCCGCTCAAATCGATGATGATGCCGTCGCCCTGAAGGTCTTGTCCGGGAATCAACATGACCGTCTTGCTGGCCTGTTGCATGGCGGACGGGTAGGCGAGGGGTCCCATGGCGGAGACTTCGACCAATGTCGGCCGGTCGAGATCGAGCGTCGTGCGGAAGGCCGCCGACGGCAGGGTGGTATAAATGGGATCCTGCATCAAGTGGGGGGTGCGCATGATCTGGTTCTGGTCGCCGGCTTCGCCCTGCTGAATGCCCGTGGCCAGAATGAGCCCCGTCTCGACGTCCGTGATCGTCACCCGGGCGCCGCCGACTTCCCGGCCGAGCACCAGCGCCCCGTGCGCGACGACCCTCACCACGATGTGGGTGGCGACGGGCTCGTTTGAGATCGGCGGCAGGGGAGGAACTTTCAGGCGGATGGGTTCATCGGCGGCGACCGGGTCTGGGCCCATGAGGGCGGCGAGCAGCAGGACACCCACCGCCCGCGCCACCAGTGCAGTCGACAATGCGCTCACTTCACCTTGATGCCCGGCGGGACATCATCCGAGAACGTCACCAGCTCGATCACGTCCTTCTCGCCCGCCGCCAGGACCATCCCCTGCGACTCGATCCCCATCAACTTGGCCGGCTTCAGGTTGGCCACCAGGACGATCGTACGCCCGACCAGGGCCTCCGGCTCGTATTTCTTGCCGATGCCGGCGACGACTTGCCGCGATTCACCACCCAGGTCGACCTGTAATTTGATCAGCTTCTCCGACCGCGGTACGCGCTCGGCGGACACGATTTTTGCGGTCTTGAGCTGAATTTTCTGGAAGTCCTCGATCGTGATCCGCTGGTCGCCGCCCGATGGCGGTGATGGAGAGGTCGGGCCGGTCTGTGCGGGTGCATGTGTGTCACTCACCTGTTGTGCTCCTTCTGAAAAAATGCCCTCGTCGACGCGCGGAAAGAGGGGGTTCCCTTTGGCCACCTGCGTGCCAGGCGCAAGCCCGCCCCACCGAACCTGCTCGGCCAGGAGCGGCGATGTAAAGTCGAGCCCCAGCCCCACCTGTGCAGACAGCTCCTCGGCCGCGCGGGGCATGAAGGGGTAGAGCGCGAGCGAGAGGATTCGCAATGTCTCTGCGGCATGATACAGCACGGTGTCGAGGCGCGGCCGGAGATCCGGCTTTTTGGCGAGGGTCCAGGGCGCCGTTTTGTCGATGTATTGATTCGCCAGTTGAATGACACCCCAGATGGCCTCCAGTGCGCGATTGAACTCCAGCGTATCACGGTTGAGATGGCGCGGCAGGGCGCCGTGGAGCATCTCCAGCCCGGCGGTCCGGAGCGCGCGATCTTGATCGGTCTCCTGCGACGGGTGGGACTGCGGCACCGTCCCGCCCGAGGACCGCTCAATCAGCGTCAGGGTCCGGCTCAAGAGATTGCCAAGACCGTTCGCCAGATCGCTGTTGATGCGACCCACGAACGTCTCGTGCGAGAAGTCTCCGTCCTGGCCAAAGGGAACTTCCCGCAGCAAAAAGTATCGGAAGGCGTCCGTGCCGACCTTGGCGGTGGTGGCGAATGGATCGACGACGTTGCCCCGGCTTTTGGACATTTTCTCCCCGTTCACGGTCCACCAGCCGTGCGCAAAGATCGTCTGGGGGAGGGGAATGTCGAGGGCCATGAGGATCGTCGACCAGTACACGGCATGCGTCGTCAAGATGTCCTTCCCGACCAGGTGCACCGCAGCCGGCCAGTACCGGTCGAATGACGGCGATCGTGCCAGATAGTCGAGCGCGGAGACGTAGTTGACCAACGCGTCGAACCACACATAGGTGACGTACTGCCGGTCGAACGGCAGCTCGATGCCCCAGGACAGCCGGCTCTTCGGGCGCGAAATGGAGAGGTCCTCCAGCGTCTTTTGAAGGAACCCCAGCACTTCGTTTCGCCGGGTCCGTGGCTGGATGAAGTCGGCGTGCGTATGGATGTACTCGATGAGCCGCGCCTGATACTGGCTCATCTTGAAAAAATAATTGCTCTCCGTCAATCGTTCGACCGGCCGCTTGCAGTCGGGGCACAGCCCCCCCACGACATCCTTTTCCGTCCAAAACCGCTCATCGAACGTGCAGTACCATCCGGTGTACTGGTCTCGGTAGATCAGGCCCTTGTCGTACAGTTGCTGGAGATACTTCTTGACGATGGCTTGGTGCTGGGCATCCGTCGTCCGGATGAACGCATCGTTCGAGATCGCGAGCGTCTTCCACAGGTTCTGAAACTGGGGAGCCAGGCGGTCGCAGTATTGTTTGGGTGGCACGCCGGCTTTTTCGGCCGCCTGCTGTACCTTCTGCCCGTGCTCGTCGACGCCGGTGAGGAAGAAGACATCGTGACCCTGCAACCGCCCGTACCGAGCGAGCACGTCCGCGGCGATGGTCGTGTAGGCGTGCCCGATGTGGGGGACGTCATTGACGTAATAAATGGGAGTCGTGATGTAAAAGGGTGTGGCCATTGCTCCAGTCGCTTCAAGAACGTAATTGGGTAACTGGGTAATTGGGTAATTGCGGCATCGGATCCTGGTGCAATTCTCTGCGCCGTTGAGGTTCTTCCGAATTACCCAATTACCGAATTACCGAATTACCAAAACACCACATTTTGATAAGAGAATAGAGTATCAGGTGATTTGGGTCTGGTGCTACCTCTTCACCGTTTCACCCATCGCGCTGCGCAGCCGCAACAGGACGCTCTCCAAGGCGAGTTGACTGTTCAGGTGCCGTGTGGCGCTGCGCTGATGGGTGTCGATGGTTTCCAACACGCCCAATAGCTCGTCCAGGACGGCGGTCTCGGCCGCGGCCAGCAGGCTCTCCGGCAGTCCACCGTGCATGAGGCAGTCCGAATCGGCCCCGATCCTGAGAAGCACCAGCTCGCGAACGACTCCAGCGAGCCAGTCGAGCGCGTCGGCCGCGCGGTCCGACTTGGACAAGGCTTCCGCGGCCGCGAAGAGCGCAGGGACCGAGGCCAGTGTCTTCGGGGAGGCGAGCTGTCCGAGCTCCTGCTCGCGGGCCCGGATTTCTTTGAGATCGGCGAGGAGCGCGTCCCCGATCCGTGATCCGGTGCTCATGGCGAGGAACCGGGCGTCCTCGGGAGGCAGCTCGCGCTTCAGGATCAGGGCGGCCTCGACCTGTGTCCGGGCGGGAGGCGCGAAGCGCAGGGCATGGCACCGCGAGCGCACGGTCTGGGGAAGTGCGGAAGGACGGGAGCTGATCAAGACGAACAGGCTATGGGCGGGCGGCTCCTCCAGCGTCTTGAGCAGCGCATTGGCCGCCGCGAGGGTCATGCGGTCGGCGTCGTCGATCAGGCAGATCTTCCGCGTGCCGATCAGGGGCCGGTACACGATATGGTGCTCGAGCTCGCGGATCTGCTCGATCTTGATCTGCGGCACCGCTCGCTCACGATCCGGGTCGATGGTGAGGAGGTCGGGAAAGGATCGCGAGTCGATTTGCCTGCAGGAACGGCAGCTCCCGCAGGCTTCGGGTCCCTCGGGACCGGATGCGGTCTCGCAGTTCAAGGCTTGGGCGAAGCGGAGGGCAATCAACCGCTTGCCGATGCCGTCGTCTCCATGAAAGAGATAGGCGTGGGCGATCCGATCGTTGAGAATGGACGCCTTCAGAATGGATTTGGCCCGCTCGTGGCCGATCACATCGGAGAAAGGCATAACCGAGTCATCTCCTTTTCAGCCGGTGTGAAGCGGGCTGTCGCCTCAGATGGGAGCCGACGATGGCCGAGACCCGGGCCGCGACGGCCTCCGGTTTCGCGCGGCCATCGATCACCTTGATCCGGCCCGGGTGGCGCGCCGCGAGGTCAAGGTAGCCGGATCGGACCCGCCGGTGGAATCGCCGGTGTTCACGGTCCAGCCGGTTCTGGCTTTTTCGTTCCCGGGCGCGACGGCGCAGTCCTTTGGAGACGGGCACGTCGAACAGCAAGGTCAGGTCGGGCCGGAGCCCTTCCGTGGCAAGCCGGTCGAGCGCACGGAGCCGCGCCAGATGCAACCCTCGCGCGTAGCCTTGGTAGGCCATGGTCGAATCGGAAAATCGATCGCACAGGACGATGGCGCCCTTTTGCAAAGCGGGGCGAATGACATGCGCCACGTGCTGGCTCCGACTGGCACAGATCAGCAACGCCTCGCACTCCGGCGTGATCCGCTCACGGGCTGTCTGGAGCAGGACGGATCTCAGCTTCTCCGCCACAGGGGTCCCTCCCGGCTCCCGGGTGACCACGACGCGGTAGCCTTCCCCCCTGAGCCATCGAGCGAGCCGCCCGAGCTGGGTCGTTTTGCCACTCCCTTCGATACCCTCCAGCGTGATCAGGACCCCCCGCCGCCGACTCGCGGATCGCCTCACGTGCACCTCAATTTCGCCCTCAAATTTGCCCGTCAAAAACCCGGCGATGGTATTCCAAGTTGTTGAAAATAGCAACAAAAGGGTTGCGGCACCCCTGTAAAGCCTGTATCATCTTTTTTTTACGACGGAGGCACGGTGAAACGGCTGCGAGCCGCCTTAAAACGATACTTTTTGACCGGCCTTCTGGTCATCACCCCCATCTGGGGCACGATCCTCATTCTGAAGACCGTGTTTGCCTGGGTCGACGGGATCCTGGGGCCCGCCATGTCCAAGTGGGTCATTCCGGGATACTACGTGACCGGACTCGGGATTCTGACCCTCTTCCTCCTGATCCTCATGACCGGCCTCCTGGCCGCCACCTTCATCGGCGGTCGGATCGTCAAGTGGTGGGAAAACGTGCTGCACCGCGTGCCGGTCGTGCGCGGGATTTATGCGACGATCAAGTCCATGATGGACATCATCTCCTTCACCGAGCGTGGGGGGTACAAGCGCGTGGTGCTGATCGAGTTTCCCATGGAAGGACATTACTGCTTCGCGTTCGTCACGGGCGTCATGAAGGGAGAGGTCCAGGAAGTGTCCGAGGATCCACTGATCAACGTCTACGTGCCCACCTCCCCCAATCCCACATCCGGATATTTTCTCCTCGTGCCTGAGCGCGACGTCGTCCCCCTCGACATCACGGTGGAGGAGGCGATGAAGCTGATCGTGTCGGGCGGGCTTTATTCCAAATCTCAACCGACGCCTGGCGCGGGGACCACGGCGCCGGGAATGGAAAAACCTCGACAGAGCGCGGAGGTGCGGATCGCATGACCTCGGCGTCGTCCGCCAACCGGCCGGTCGGTGAGGGAGCGCTCGCCGTCGGGCAGGCCGGCGTCATCCCTACGCTTGCCGCCATCGTCATGGCGGCCGGGCTCGGGAAGCGCATGCGGTCGAAGCTGGCGAAGGTGCTGCATCCCCTTGCAGGCCGGCCGATGATCCTCTACGTAGTGGATCTGGTGCAGCGCGTCGCGGGCCGAGGCGTGACCGTCGTGGTCGGCCATCAGGGCGATCGCGTGAAGGCGGTCGTCGAGGGACGCGCGTCGGGCAACGGACGGCCACGCTCGGTTCGCATCGTGGACCAGGGCCGGCCGCTCGGGACCGGCCACGCGATCCTGCAAGCCCGTCGCGCGCTCGCCGAGGCGGGACAAGGGACAGCGGCCACCTACCTCATCATGAACGGCGACACGCCGCTGCTGGCCGAGGGCACGATCCGCGAGTTGCTCCACGTGCACGCGCGCGACGGCGCAACCGTGACGCTGCTGACCGCCATGCTCGATGATCCTTCCGGCTATGGCCGCATCGTGCGCAGGCCGGTGCACGGTGGGGGAGAGGGGCGGCCGGGCGGCCCGGTCGCGCGCATCGTCGAGGATCGGGATGCGTCCCGGGAGGAGAAGCGCCTGAGCGAAATCAATGTGGGCACCTACGTGGTCGAGGGGCGCTTCCTGATGGACGCGCTCGATCGGCTGGAGCCCAAGAACGAACAGGGCGAGTATTATCTGACCGACCTCGTGGCGATGGCCGTGGAAGGCGGGCTGGGCGTGTCCGCGGTGCCGGTCGCGCAGCCGGAAGAAGGGGTCGGGATCAACTCCAAGAGCCAGCTCGCAGCGGCCGAGCGGGTCTTGCGGAGTCGCATGACCGAGCGGTGGATGGAGGCCGGCGTCACGCTCCACGATCCCGAAACGATCCGCATCGACGCCGACGTCGTCATTGGGATGGACACCGTCGTCTTCCCCTTCGTGACGCTCGAAGGGCGCACCCGCATCGGAGAGGACTGCGTGATTCGTTCGCACGTGCGGATCACGGATTGCCACCTCGGTAACCAGGTCGTGGTCGAGGATGGCTGCGTGCTGCACGAGGCCACGCTGGAGGACGCCGCGAGGGTGGGGCCGTACGCGCACCTGAGGCCGGGCGCCGTGCTGAGGCGGAACGCGAAAGTCGGCAACTTTGTCGAGATGAAACAGGCGGACCTGGGAGAAGGCTCCAAGGCCAACCACCTGACGTACCTCGGTGATGCGACCATCGGGCGGCGCGTCAACATCGGAGCGGGGACGGTGACGTGCAACTATGACGGGATTCGCAAGCACCGAACGATCATCGAGGACGATGTCTTCGTCGGCAGCGATGCCCTGCTGATCGCGCCCGTCACGGTCGGGCGGGGTGCCTTAATTGCGGCCGGGTCCACCGTGACGGAAGACGTCCCTGCGAACGCGTTGGCGATCGGCCGTGCGTCCCAGGTCAATCGGCCGGGGTGGGCAGCGAAACGGCGCGCGAGGCTACTCGCCGGAGGGAAAGATGACAAGCCGACATCCAAGAAGGCTGACAGGCTGAAATCCAGCAAGAAGACGGGCCGCCGAGCAAAGCGCAAGACGACGGTGGGCAAGGGGAAACGCTGAGCAATGTGCGGCATCGTCGGATACATCGGGAAACAGGACGCCGTGCCGGTTCTCCTCAGCGGCCTCCAGCGGCTGGAGTACCGGGGGTACGACTCGGCCGGTTTGGCCGTCCTCCAGGGCGGAAGGATCGAGATACGCCGCTGTGTCGGCAAGCTGGCCAACCTGGAGCACGCCGTCAAGCAGCGCGAGCTTCACGGCGGGATCGGGATCGGGCACACACGCTGGGCGACGCATGGTCGGCCGTCGGAGGAAAACGCCCACCCGCACCGCTCCCATCAGTGCGTGCTCGTTCACAACGGGATCATCGAAAACTATCTGCCCCTGAAAGAACAGCTTCAGCGCGAGGGGTACGCCTTCTCGTCCGAAACGGACACGGAAGTGATCGCCCATGCGATCGCCAAGGAGCTCAAGGCAGGCCGCGACCTTGCTCAGGCCGTGTCGGCGGCGACACGGGAAATTCGAGGCAGCTATGCCCTGGTCGTGATGAGCGAAGACGAGCCGGATCGGTTGGTGGCGGCGCGTTCCGGCTGTCCCCTGGTCATCGGTCGCTTCGCCGAAGGCGTTCTGGCTGCATCGGATGTCATGGCGATGTTGGCCCACACGCGTGAGGTCTGCTACATGGAGGACGGCGACGTCGCCCTGGTCGAGCAGTCCGGCTTTCAGATCCTGGATGCGAGCGGCCGCCAGGTCAGCCGGCCGGTGACGCGGATCACGTGGGACGCGGCGGCCGCGGAGAAGAGCGGCTACCCGCATTTCATGCTCAAGGAAATCCACGAGCAGCCGCAGACGATCCTCGACACCATCAGGGGCCGGTATTCGTTCGAGACCGGGACCGCCGACCTGCCGGATATCGGACTGAGCCCCGAGCAATTCAACACGGCCGAAAAAATCTGGATTGTCGCCTGCGGCACCTCCTGGCATGCCGGCCTGGTCGGAAAGTATTTGTTTGAAGAGATGATCCGGACGCCGGTGCAAGTGGACATCGGATCGGAGTTCCGATACCGCGATCCGATCGTGCAGAAGAACGATCTCTTCATCACCATTTCCCAGTCCGGTGAGACAGCCGACACCCTGGCCGCCGCACGCGAGGCCAAGTCCCACGGCGCCTGGGTGCTCTCGATCGTGAACGTGGTCGGCAGTACCCTGGCCCGCGAGTCCGACGGGGTTCTCTACACGCACTGCGGGCCCGAGATCGGCGTGGCCTCGACCAAAGCGTTCACCGGACAGCTCGCCGCCCTGTACCTGCTGGCGCTGCATTTCGCCCACCTCCGTGGGGTGGGTAATGCAGCCGACGGGCGGGTCTGGCTTGAACGGATCGTCTCCCTCCCCTCGGCGGTGGAGCATATCCTCAAGCGAGAAGCCGAGATCATGGCTATTGCAAACCGGTACCAGAACAAGCGAAACTTCCTGTACTTGGGCCGGGGTATCAATTATCCGGTCGCGCTGGAAGGCGCCCTGAAGCTCAAGGAAATCTCGTACATACACGCCGAGGGCTATGCGGCCGGCGAGATGAAACATGGCCCCATTGCCTTGATCGACGAGGACATGCCGGTGGTCGTCCTGGCGCCTCGTGATCGACTGTACGAAAAGACTGTCAACAACTTGATGGAGGTCAAGGCCCGACACGCGCCGGTCATCGTGTTTGTCAGCGAGGGGGAGCGGGAGCTCGGTCGGGTCGCCGACGCGGTGTTCACGATTCCGAACGTGCATGACCTGCTCACGCCGATGCTGTACACGGTCGCCCTCCAGCTGCTGGCGTACCACATCGCCGTCATGCGGGGCACCGACGTGGATCAACCCAGGAATCTGGCCAAGAGCGTGACGGTCGAATGAAGAAGAAAGGGCACGAGGCGCGAGGCTCGGGGCGCGGGGGAGAGGGTGATCCTTTCCTGCCACGAGCCACTCACCGCGAGCCCGGGCGGTGATGCGGTGAAAATCAGCAAAGAAGAAGTTGAAAAAGTCGCCAAGCTGGCACGATTGGAAATCACCGAAGCCGAGAAGGCGGCGTTCAGCGAGCAGTTGAGCAGCATCCTCTCTTACGTGGAGCAGCTCAAAGATCTCGACACGGAGGGAGTCGAGCCGACCGCCACCGTGCTGGACCAAGCCAACGTCTTTCGCGACGACCTGGTGCGACCATCTCTGCCGGGGGCGCAGGCCCTTGCCAATGCGCCGGACCAGCAAGACGGATATTTCGTGGTTCCCCGGATATTGGAGGAACGGTAACGAGGTAAATGGGTAACGGGGTAATTCGGCAGAAATGCATAACCGGGTGACGTGGCATTGTGTCATGCCGCAATTACCCGGTGACCGAATGACCCAATGACGATTCTTACGAGGTATCGAAGATGCTACGCCAAATGCTGCGGGCCAAGATCCACCGCGCGACAGTGACGGACGCTTGCTTGGAATATGAAGGGAGCCTGACCATTGATGAGGACCTGCTGGACGCCGCCGGCATCCTGCCCTACGAGCTGGTGATGATCTCCAACCTCAATAATGGAGAGCGGTTCACAACCTATGCCATCGCTGGCGCGCGCGGATCCGGAGCCATCGTGCTGAACGGACCGACGGCCCGCAAGGCCGTCGTCGGCGACAAGGTCATTATCTTTTGTTACGAGTATTATGGGGAAGACGAGGCGAAGCGGCACCAGCCTCGCGTGATTCAGGTGGACGAGCACAACAAGATAGTCGAAAAGACGTAATTGCGTAAACTGGGTAAATAGGTAATTTCGGAAGACGATCATTGCGTCTGTGCCCAATTACCCAGTTACGATATTCCGATTGCGCCGAGTCATATGTCACTGTACAAGCTGACACTGCACGAGCTACAGAAGAAGTTTACGGCCGGTGAGGTGACCGCCCGTGAGATCGTCCGTGCCTATACCCTGCGGATCAACCAGGTTGAGCCGAAGGTGAAGGCCTACATCACGGTCGAAAAAGAGTCGGCCATGGCCCAGGCGGAGGCACTCGACGAGAAGCTGAAGGATTGGCGCCGGACCCAGCCCCTCATGGGCATGCCGATCGCCGTCAAGGACAATATCTGCACCGAGGGTGTGCCGACGACCTGTGCGTCACGCATGCTGGCCGGCTTCGTGCCGCCCTACGACGCGACCGTCATGGCTCGGTTGCGGGAGCAGAGCGCGCTTCTGCTGGGCAAGACGAATCTGGATGAGTTCGCCATGGGCTCGTCGACCGAGAACTCTGCCTTTGGGCCGAGCCGGAATCCCTGGAGCGTGGGCCGGATCCCCGGAGGGTCCAGCGGTGGATCGGCGGCGGCCGTGGCGGCGGACGAGTGCGCGGCAGCCCTGGGCTCGGATACGGGCGGGTCCATTCGACAGCCGGCGGCCTGTTGCGGGGTGGTGGGCCTGAAGCCGACCTATGGACGGGTCTCCCGTTACGGGCTCGTCGCGTTCGCCTCCTCGCTCGATCAGATCGGCCCCATCACGAAGGACGTGACCGACGCCGCCATCGTGCTGAAGGAGATCGCCGGACACGATCCATTGGATTCCACCTCGGCGACGGTGACCGTGCCGGACTTCACGAAGGTCATGAGGCGGCGGGACCTGAAAAAGGTGAAGGTCGGCGTTCCACGCGAGTTTTTCGGCGAGGGGCTCGACGGAGAGGTCGAGGCGGCGATCCGAGCCGCCATCGAGGAGGTGGGGCGCTTGGGGGCCGAGATCAAGGAGGTCTCCCTGCCGCTGACCCCTTACGCGGTCGCCACCTACTATTTGATCGCGACCGCAGAAGCCAGCTCGAACCTGGCTCGATACGACGGCGTGCGCTACGGCCTGCGGACAAAGCAGGCCAGGGATCTGCTCGACATGTACATGAAGACCAGGCAGGAGGGCTTCGGGCCGGAAGTGAAGCGGCGTATCATGCTCGGCACCTACGCGCTCAGCGCGGGCTATTACGACGCGTATTATGCGAAAGCACAGGCCGTACGGACGCTGATGCGCAGAGAGTTTGCGACGGTGTTCGGCGAGGTGGACGTCCTCATGGCCCCGGTGATGCCGACCCCCGCCTTCAAGCTCGGGGAGAAGGTCGAGGACCCGTTGCAGATGTACCTGTCAGACATTTATACGATCTCCGTGAACCTGACCGGCGTCCCGGCGCTGTCCCTTCCCTGCGGCTTCACCAGCGGCAAGTTGCCAATCGGTCTTCAGGTGATCGGGCGACCCTTCGAGGAGGACACGGTCTTGCGCGTCGCCCATGCCTACGAGCAAACGACGGACTGGCGGACGAAACGGCCAAACATACGGTAGAAGGGTGAGAGGTAAGCGGTCAGCGGTGAGTGGTAGGACGGATCGCACGAGGGGGATCTCATCTTTTTTCTTACCCCTGACCCCTTACCGCTTGCCCACTGGAGAGCCTGGAGGACCCTATGGTTATTGAGATTGCCGTCGCGGTGGTGGCCGTGGCATTTGTCGTCTTGGTCGGCTTTCTGATCCCAGCGCTGATCGAGCTGAAGAAGACGGTGGCCGAGTCCCAGCGGCTGATTGCCCATCTTGACGCGGAGATGCCGGGGTTGGTGAAGGAAATCCGCA
>JBFGRM010000032.1:0-16366 GCA_041563675.1 Nitrospiraceae bacterium
GGCCAAAGGAAGGGTGAACGCGAAAGTGCTCCCGTGACCAATCTCGCTTTTCACGCTCATCTCTCCGCCTTGCATTTCAACCAATTGCCGGGAAATGGAGAGCCCCAACCCGGTTCCGCTGATCCCGCGCTGCTTGGCAGCCTCCGTGCGGAAAAACTTCGTGAACAGCTTCGCCAGGTCCTGCTCCGACAGGCCCATTCCCTGATCGACGACCTGGATCCTCGCGAACCGTTGATCCACGTGGGTCCGTATTCTGACGGTGGTCCCCTCCGGCGAATACTTATAGGCATTGCTCAACAGGTTCGCCAGGATCTGGACGACCCGGTCGCGGTCCGCACGGACGCGCACAGGCTTGGCATCGCCTTCAACCACGGTTTTAATCTGCTTGGTTTCTCCCATCGCCCGCATGTCGCTGCGGACCGCCTTGATCACGTCGCCGAATTCGAATTCTGACAGCGCCAGGCGGAGCCGTCCGGATTCGATCCGAGAGATATCCAACAGGTCGTTGATGAGGCCCATCAATCGGTCCGCGTTCTCCAGGGTGATATCGAGAAACTCGTGCTGCTCCGGCGTCATCTCGCCGAGCTCTCCTTCGCGGAGCATGCTCACATAGCCCTTGATAGAGGTGAGGGGGGTGCGGAGCTCATGAGACACCATGGACACGAACTCGGTTTTCATGCGGTCGAGCTCCTTCAGGTGCATGATGTCCGTGGTGACCAGCACGAGCCCCAGGGGTTTCCAGTCCGCATCCCGGATCGTGTTGGCGCTGACCCGCACCCAGAAGGGATCCCCGTTCTTCCGGCGCATCATGAGCTCGCAGCTCCAACGATCCACCTCGGCATGCTTCTGCATTTCCTCCACGAATTGCGGGCCTGACTCCTGTGTCAAGACGGAGGCGAACGGCTGGCCCAACAGCTCCTGCCGTTCGAAGCCGGTCATGCTCATGGCGCCAGGGTTGATATAGGTGACGGCACCCTCCGGGGAAAGCTCTACAATCCCTTCGCCAGCGGAGCTCAGAATGGTCTGAATTTTTTGCTCGCTCTGCTTCAAGGCGGTGTTCGTTTGGTCCAGCTCCTCGTTCAGCCGCCGAATCTCACCGAGCTGCCGCTGGAGGTCCGCCTCTTTTCGGCGGATCTCTTCCAGCGCGTCGATGAGTTCCTGCTTTTGGCGGTATACCTCTTCGAACGCGCTCTGCGGTCGTTCCCGTGTCAGCGAGTCGGCCCAATCCGCGACCGTCTGCGGGGTGACGCGCGCAGCATCTTTCGGGAGGACCTTGCCGAGGGTGACGACGGTGCCGGATTCCAGCTCGGTGTCGAGCTGAAAACACTCCACCAGTTTCTTGGCGCTGCTGATCCCCGTGCTTCCTCTTTCGGGGCCGTTGAGGATGGCCTCCGCTCCCGCGATGCCCCGCCCCCGATCCCGGACAATGGCTTGCACCATCTGCGCGTGGTCCTGATCGAGAAACCGGAACTCCACTTTCCCGCCGCCGGCGTGCTGGAGCGCGTTGCGCGCGATCTCCGACAGGGCGGTGACGAAGCGCACCTGATCCCGATCGGACAGCCCCGCCAGCGCGGCAATCTGCTGGGCGCGTCGGCGCACGAGCACCAGATCTTCGTCAAACGTGACGTCAGCCTGCAGAATGGGGAGATTCATGAATGAGCTCCCGTTCCCTCACGAACCGCGACGACCGTCACGTCGTCGTTGCCACGATTGTGATCACGGTACAGCACCGCGGCGATCAGCGTCGGATGCCGCGCATCCAGTCCCGGATAGGCGGCGACATCCCACCGAGAGGTTAACCCGTCCGAATGCATGACCAGCAGACTCCTCTGATCCCATTCATAGGTATAGACCTGCGGGCTTGGAATTTTCGCGCCGACGATCCCGGTTTTCGAGACACACGAAAGCGAGGCGCCCGAAGACACCACGCGGCCGCTGATGTCGCCGAAGCCCACGTAGTGGACCTTAGGCGGATCGCGCTCGATACGGGCGACCGCGAGGACCGCGCCGCGGGTGTCCCGCAGCGCCTCGTGCTCAAGCTGCATGAGATCCGGCAGCGGGGAGTGGGCGTGCGTTTCATAGGCCCGCAGGGCGGCGAGGCCGGCTTCCGCCGCCTGGGGACCATGGCCGACGCCGTCCACGACCAGCAGCTGCACCCCGGTTTCAAGACGCGTCAGGCCCCAGCCATCCCCGCACACATCCAGCCCCGGATAGGGGACCATCACCGCGCCAATCAGGAAGGCAGGAACAGATGCATGCCGCGCTCCTCCCGACCGGACCTGCGACAAAACCACCGTTCCTTTTCCAACCTGGGTATAGATGTCGAAGACATGCGACAAGCGCCGAACGGCTCCCAGCCCCGTGCCCGGACTCGTGCCGGTGGTGTAGCCATTTTGCAATGCTTGACCGGGATCCTTGATCCCCGGTCCTTGGTCAACGCTGATCAGCTCGATGCCGCCGGTCCCCTCCCCAGTCAATGGGCGCACCAGGATGTTGCCACCACCCTTGGCATGTTTCACCAAGTTGGTTCCCAGCTCGGTCGCGACGATCGCGGCTCGGCCCGTCTCGTCCTCACTCAATCCAAGGTGTCGCCCCACATCCACGACCGCGCGCCGGGCATGGCCCACGTCACTCGTCTGGACGACCGCAAAGACCCGATGATGCTCGGTCGTCACGGACCAACCCAGCGTGTGATGACCACGCGAGTTCCGCGCCCGGGGCGAGAGGCAATCTCGAACTCGTGCACCAGCCGTTTCGCGCCCGGCAGGCCCAAGCCCATCCCGGTCCCAGTCGAAAAGCCGTCCTCCATCGCCTGCTCGATGTTCGCGATACCGGGGCCTTGATCCTCGAAGGTGACCCGCACACCCTGGCCGCGTTCACCGTGCACGAGTTCGACCTGGACGCGCCCTCCCCCGCCATAGTCGAGTATGTTGCGGGCCAATTCGCTCGTCGCCGTACCGATCATGTCCTGATCGGAGTCCTCCATACCGATCTCCGCAGCGAGCGCCTGGACGCTGCGCCTGGCCGCATCCACGTCGGGTCCCGCCCGAACTTCGAGAGCCTCAGTCTTGAGGGAAGCGGGATCGACCGGCGTGGTCGGCGCCTTCTTCCGACGGCTCCGTTTCTTGGGCAACGACTTCTTCATCGTCATCATCCTCCGGAGCCGAGGACTCCAGTCTGTGGCGGAGCAGCTCCATTCCGCTTTCCACGTTGACGGCCGTCGCGAGGCCTTCCAGCGTCTTGCCCAACTCCATCAGGGTCAAGGCAACGGCCGGGCGCATCCCGACAAGGACGGTCTCGGCCCCGAGCAGCCTGGTGAGCGCGGCGATACGTTCCAATGTTCTGGCCATGAAATGATCGATGACCTCGAGCGCAGAGATATCGATCAAAACCCCACGGGCCCCCGTGTCACGAATCTTCGCGCCGACGTCCCCCTGGAAACTCTCGAGCAGCCTGTCGCGCACATCTGTCTGGATCGTCACCAGCAAGAGGTCCTTCACTTTGAAGATCGGGATCCGTTCCACGCTCAGGCGTCCTTCATCTTCTGTCCCTTGGTCAGCACTTGCAGCTTGACCAGGTCGAATGCCTGCTGCAACGCCGCGGACAAATTGGCCTTCGTGTTCACGGACGCCAAATCGATCCCGAGGTGCACGATCGTTTGGGCGATGCTGGGCCGAATGCCGCTGATGATACACTCGGCTCCCATGAGGCGCGCGGCGCTGATCGTCTTCAGGAGGTGCTGCGCGACGGCGGTATCGACGGTGGGAACTCCCGAAATGTCCAGGATCGCGACCGAGGCGCCCCGCTTGACCAACCCCGAGAGAAGATTTTCCATCACGATCTGCGTGCGGGCGCTGTCCAGCGTGCCGATGATCGGCAGTACCAGGACGCCGTTCCAGATTTCGATCACGGGCGTCGACAGCTCCAGCAGCTCCTGCTGCTGCTTCACGATGATGTCTTCCCGCTCCTTCACGAAGCTTTCAAACGTGAGCAGACCGAGGCGGTCGAGCAAATTGGACACCACGCGCGTCTCGCGCGCCAGGACCTCCGGCTGATCCTGGTACCGTCGACCGAGAAAGGCGAAGATCGCGGGCTTCAGGCTGAACACGAACATGGCGGTCTCGCTCGGCGTGAAACCGAGCTTCGCCCGACTTTTGGAAATATCGGCCAGTACGCCGCGCATGTCTTCGTACTGCGGCGTGTCGATGTCTTTGAGATTCCCCGAGCCCGCCGCCTTGCACAGCGCATCCATCAGGTCTTCCGCTTGCGCGCGCAGGTCATCCCGGGACATGAGGTCTTCACGAAGACTCTCCGCGGCCCCCTGCTCCTTGAACCACGTTTCGAGAACCTCGTCCTTTTTCTCCGCGAGCAGCTTCGCGGTTTCATTTTCCTTTGCCATGGGACATCCTCCTTGTGGGTACGTCCGGAAAGGCCAATTATACCGGACGGGCCGGGAAAGGGCATCTATCAAGAAGCGAGCCTGGGCGGCCTGGAATGCACATCAATCTGGGCCAAACATCTGGCGTTTTGCGGTCAATTCAAAAATAATGGTGATACGCTGACCAATACCTCTCGCATACCAGAAAAGGAGAGAAGGAATGGAACCTAAGGAAATTTTCGCTTTGGTGGATCAGGTCTTCAGCCATCCGATCTTTACCGTGAATCAAACGCCCGTGACGCTGAGCTCGCTGTTCGTATTCGCGCTCACGCTGGCCCTGTTCATTCTGATCAGTAGAGCTTTGAATCAGATCCTCCTCGGTCGTGTTTTGGGTCGAATCGGCCTCCCGGCGGGTACGCAATATACGCTGAGCCGCGTGAGTCAGTACGTCTTCTGGTTCGTCGGTGGGTTTATTGCGTTCCAATTTATCGGGATCGACCTCAGCGGCCTCGCCGTCATCTTTGGATTCCTCTCGGTCGGCATTGGCTTCGGCCTGCAAAATCTGACCTCCAACTTCGTTTCGGGGATCATCCTGCTCTTTGAGCAACATATCCGCGTCGGCGATCGCGTCACCGTCGCCGGCACGGAGGGTGATGTCGTCGAGATCAACATTCGCTCCACCACCATCAGGTCGCTCAGCAACGTCTCGATCGTTGTCCCCAATCAGGAATTCATCTCGGGCACCGTCATCAACTGGTCGTACGGTGATCTGCGGACCAGGGTCGAGATCGACGTCGGCGTGTCGTACGATTCGGACCTGGGTACCGTGATGCGGACGCTCCTCGAAGCCGCCACGGAACATCCGCAAGTCTTGGAGGAGCCGAAGCCCGAGGTGTGGTTCATGGGATTCGGGGACTCCTCGTGGAACATGCGCCTCCTCGCTTGGGTCGATACGCCGAAGGGTCGCATCCGGGTCGTGTCCGACATCAATAGCGCGATCGTTCAGAAGTTTCGCGCGCACGGCGTGGAGATTCCCTATCCGCAACGCGACCTCCACTGGCGCAGCCCCCTCCCGATGCAAGTGGCGGGGAACTCATGAGGGAGATCATCCCGGCGATGCGCAGGAACGGCTGAGCGTTCTCTTGTTCGGGCTCTGCCGTCGCAAGCGGCCAGTCGCAAGCGCGCCATGGGCCGCACTTGTTCGGCGATCAGCGCCCGCGTATGCTTGGTTCGCGAGGGCCGGCCGGTCACGGTCGGTTTGAACGGAGAACATGACCGCCATGCCTTCGAGGATTGGCATCAGACGTGAAGACAAGAATCGATGGGAACGCCGCGTCACCCTGACGCCGCGGCACGTCAGGGAGCTGATCCGGCGCCGGGAGCTGGACATCTGGGTCCAGCCCTCGAAGATCCGCATCTTTCCCGACGAGCGTTACCGCCAGGCCGGCGCCAAGATCAGCGAAAACCTCGGACCCTGCCCGATCATCATCGGCGTCAAGGAGATGCCGCTCGAATTCTTCGAGCCCGGCAAGACGTACCTGTTCTTTTCGCACACCGTCAAAGGGCAACCGCAGAACATGCCCCTGCTCAAGCGGCTGCAGGAGCTGAAATGCACGCTGCTCGACTACGAGCGCATGGTCACGGACATCGGGAAGCGGATCGTCTCCTTCGGGAGGTTTGCCGGGTTCGCCGGTATGGTCGACACGTTGTGGGCTCTCGGCCAACGGCTGGCCTGGGAGGGCATCGACAGCCCCTTCACCGGGCTGCGGCAGGCGTTCCGCTACGGCGACGGCGACGCGGCCAAGGAGGCGGTGAAGCAGGTTGGGGATGAAATTGCGGAAAATGGCATTCCCGGCGAGCTGGCCCCACTGATGATCGGTGTGGCAGGCTACGGCGCCACCTCCCAGGGTGCCCAAGAGGTGATCGATCTCTTGCCCGTCCAGGAGATCGAGGCCCGGGACCTCGAGCGTACCCTCAAAACCTGCCAGGACGACGTGCACCGCGTGTACAAGGTGGTCTTTCGCGTGCGAGACCTGGTAACGCCCCTCTCGCCGGACCATCCGTTCAAGGTCCAGCATTACTACCAGCATCCGGATCTGTACCGATCCGTCTTCGACGCGAAGCTGCCCTGTCTCTCGGTCCTGGTGAATTGTATTTATTGGGAGCCTCGCTATCCGCGTCTCGTCACCAAGGCGGGGTTGAAAGCCCTGTTCTCACATCCGGACCCGCCACGCCTGCGGGTGATCGGGGACATCACCTGCGACATCGAAGGGGCGGTCGAGTGCACGCTGCGCGTGACGACGCCGGAAGATCCCGTCTTCGTCTACGACCCCGTCGAGGACGTGATCACGCCGGGCGTCCAGGGCAGGGGTCCCGTCGTGCTGGCGATCGACAACCTTCCCTGCGAGTTCCCGAAGGATGCGTCGATGGCGTTCAGTCAGGGGCTCAAAGACTATCTCGCGGTGCTGGCTCGAGCCGACCTCGCCGTGCCGTTCGAACGGGTCAAGCTCCCGCCCTCCTTGAGGCGCGCGACCATTCTCTATCAAGGGGCTCTGACTCCCGACTACCAATACCTCGCCTCCACGCTTTGATGGGCTCGACTTGGTACGCCGAGCCCTCCTCTTCCTCCGCGCTCCCCTGCCCCCCAAGCTAGAACCTGAGAAACACTCAAGCATATGAAAACATGTGACAAAAAACTTGTTGACTTTGGCGGGGAGAAACGTAGATCATGTTGACCAATTGGTCAGTGTTGTAATAACAGTCATTTTCGTATATCAGGTCACATACTGGCAGGCGCGAGCGTATGCTTGTAACCTGCGCCTCATTGATGGCTTGGCGTACCGACGTTTTTCAGGACAGGGGAGGATCCGAGCATGACATCCGGCGACCATGAGCGAAACAAGGAGGAGCCCCGCCGTCCGCCGACTCTCCACGCGGTTGGGGCAACCGTCCCAGCCAAGCCGGCCAAAAGTGGATTCGGGGTCACCAAGCTGCTGTTTGCGTTTCCAAAACGTCATCGAGGGAAGGCGCTCGAGCTCGATGCCAGCCACGACACGCTGCGCGTGTTGGGGCCAGGGGGGGAGGAGATCGCGGTCGTGGACTCCGAGGTCGCCCTCGACCACCTTCTTGACTGTCCCCAGGAAACCACCGCGCCGTCACGACCTGGGGGCGATTGGCCGCTCGACGGCGTGCCGCGACATCCCAAACGTTACCGAGTTTCGGCACGAGGCGACAACGGCCGTGAATACGAGGGGCTCTGTCCCGTCCTCGGACGGGGCGGCCTCTTCCTTGAGCTCACCCAAGCCCCGGCCCCGGGCACCCAGCTGGATCTGACCATCGTGAGCGCGGAGGAGGGCTCGCGTAGGCTTCGGATGAAAGGCACCGTCGCCTGGGCCTGCCCTCGCCCGGACGAGTTCGGACTCGCTCCCGGCGTGGGCGTGACCTGCACGTGGCACTCGCCCGAGCTGGCGGCTTTTCTCCCGGACGCCGAAGCGCCATCGAGCCAGTAGGCACAGGGATTTCCGGGTTGATTAAGGAGAGGGCGGGTCTCGCCACGGACGGCCTCGAACGCAGAACCAGCCTTGCGCGGCCAACACTTCCCGTTTAGGATAAGCCCCGGTGGGGTAGCACTCCGAAGTGATGGATCGGGAAGACGGGTCTGCGGTCTCTGAGGCACGCCCCCGCATCAGCGCAGTACAGCGTCAATCGCGGCTCACATTTACGCCGGCACAAGCGGAGCCGCACCGCATCGGTTCGTTCCCGGTTGATCCACGCGCGCGACTTGTTCCCTTTCGCCACAGTGGACTGACCAGTGAACCCTTCAGGAGGACATGCCATGCAAGACCTCTTTTCTCAACTCTCGGCCCAGCTGACCTCGCTGTTCGGATCGTACGTGCCGAATCTCGTCGGCGCGATCGCCATCCTCGTGGTGGGCTGGATCGTCGCCCTCGTGGCGGCGGCCATGGTCCGAGGCGCGGTTCACCGGACGACACTTGATGCGAAGCTGGGCCGTTGGGTCCAGCCCGGGTCGGCGACAGGACCGGCAGACGTGCTCAAGTGGTCCGGGCGTCTCGTGTTCTACCTCATCATGCTGTTCGTGCTCCTGGGGGTCTTCCAGACACTCCAACTCACCCAAGTGACCGAGCCGATTAACCGGTTGCTGACACAGGTCTTCGAGTTTGCTCCGCGGCTGCTCAGCGCCGTGATTCTGCTGGGCATCGCCTGGGTCCTCGCGGCGGTGCTCCGCCTGCTCGTGGTCAAGGGCCTCACCGCCGTCCAGCTCGACTCGCGGCTGGCTAGCGAAGCGAGCCTGCCCGCTGAGGGGGGCATGCCCCTGGCGACGTCCATCGGTGATGTCGTCTATTGGTTCGTGTTTCTGCTGTTCCTGCCCGCCATTCTGGGAGCGCTGGCGCTGGAGGGCTTGCTCGCACCCGTGAACAGCATGATGAACACCCTCCTCGGTTTTCTCCCCAATCTCTTCGCCGCGGCCTTGATCCTCTTGTTGGGCTGGCTCCTCGCCCGCGCGCTGCAGCGGATCGTCACCGGCCTGTTGGCGGCCGCCGGGCTCGACCGGATCAGCGAGCGCGTCGGCCTGGCGCAAGTGCTGGGAGGGCAGACGCTCTCGGGAGCCGTCGGTCTCGTTGTCTACGTGCTCATCCTCATTCCCGTCCTGATCGGCGCGCTGAATGCGTTGGCCCTCCAGGCGATCACCCAACCGGCCAGCGAGATGCTCGGCCTCATTCTCGCGGCCCTGCCGAAGATCATCGGCGCGTCACTGGTCATCATCGTGGCGTACATGGTGGGACGCGTCCTGGCCGCAGTCGCCACCAATTTACTGACGGGAGTCGGGTTCAACACCATCCTCGCCAGGATCGGGCTGACTCAGGAAACCGCGAAGGGAGGGCAGTCGCCGGCCTCGATCATTGGCACGGTGCTACTGGTCGCGATCATGTTGTTCGCCTCGATGGAAGCCGCGAACTTGCTTGGATTCCAGCTGCTGGGCGATCTGATCGCCGAATTCACCTTCTTCGCCGGGCACCTGATCTTTGGTCTTGTGATTTTCGCCATCGGTCTCTACCTGGCCAACCTGGCGTCCCAAGCCATCCAAACGAGTCAGGCTCGACAGGCCGGAGTGCTCGCGAGAGCGTCGTATCTGGCCATTGTGGTGCTGGCCGGCGCCATGGCGCTGCGGCAGATGGGTCTGGCTGATGAAATCGTCGGGCTGGCCTTCGGGTTGACCCTCGGCGCCATCGCCATTGCCTTTGCCCTCGCCCTGGGGCTGGGTGGCCGTGACATCGCAGCCCAGGAGCTCAAAAAATGGGTTGACTCGATGAAATCAAAATCCGGAAACTAACGACGTTGCGGGGCGGCCATGTGCCGGCCGTCCTTACACCGTTTTGTTTGTGGGAAAGCCCGAGGGCACGATGGCCGGGATGGTGTTTCTGTGTGCCGTCCGGGCAGGCAGATGGCTGAGCAAGCGAGGGGCCAGAGGAGGGCCAGATACATATGAAAGCTGCGGATGGCAGGAAGCGAGTCGTCGTCGAAGGCCTCAAGCCGGAGATCGACTGCGGGCGTTACCCGATCAAACGGGTGATCGGAGAGCAGGTCGTCGTCGAGGTGGATGTCTTCACGGACGGCCACGACGCAATTTCCGGCGTGTTGCTCCATCGAAAAGAGAAGGAGAAGAAGTGGAACGAGACGCCGCTCGAGCCTCTCGTAAACGATCGGTGGCGCGCGGCCTTCGTCGTCACGGAGATCGGACGCTACGAGTACACGGTCATGGCTTGGGTCGACCACTTCAAGTCGTGGCATCGCGACTTGGGCAAGCGGCTTGAGGCCAAGCAGGATGTCAGCATCGACCTGCTCACCGGCGCCCGATTGATCAGGGAGGCGAGCGAGCGGGCGAAGGGGGAGGACACCAAGGAATTGGAGTCATGGGCCTCCTCGCTGGAATCGAAGAAGAAGTCGATCGACGACAAGATCGCGGTGACCCAGGACGAGCGACTGCCCAAGCTCATGGCCAAGCACCCAGACACGCGATTCGCCGCCGTTTACGAAAAGGAATTGCTGGTGGTGGTTGATCGCGAGAAGGCCCGCTTCAGCACATGGTACGAGATGTTTCCGCGGTCGTGCGCAACCGCGCCCGGCAAACACGGGACGTTCAAGGACTGCGAGGCGCGACTACCCTACGTCGCCAAGATGGGCTTCGACGTGCTGTACTTTCCGCCGATCCACCCAATCGGCCAGACCCATCGCAAGGGCAAGAACAACGCGCCCTACAGCGGCAAGGCCGACGACGTGGGAAGTCCCTGGGGCATCGGCGGCCAGGAAGGCGGCCACAAGGACATCCATCCCCAACTCGGCACGCTGGAGGACTTCCGGCGCCTCGTGAAGAAAGCGAAGGAGCTCGGGATCGAGGTCGCGCTGGATATCGCCTTTCAGTGCTCCCCCGACCACCCCTACGTGCAGAAACATCCGGAATGGTTTCGCAAGCGGCCCGACGGGACCATTCAATACGCCGAGAATCCCCCCAAGAAATACCAGGACATTTATCCGCTCGAATTTGAGAACGAAAAGTGGCAGGCGATGTGGGATGAGCTGACGAGCGTGGTGCTCCACTGGGCCAAGCAGGGCGTCCGCATCTTCCGCGTGGACAACCCGCACACCAAGCCATTCCGGTTCTGGGAGTATTTGATCACCGAGGTGAAGAAAGAGTACCCGGATGCGATCTTCCTTTCCGAGGCCTTTACACGTCCCAAGGTCATGTACAGCTTGGCAAAGCTGGGGTTCGCGCAGTCCTATACCTATTTCACCTGGCGGCATACGAAACCCGAGTTCGTCCAATACCTGACGGAGCTGACCCGCACGGATATTCACGAATTCTTTCGTCCGAATTTCTGGCCGAACACGCCGGATATTCTCATCGAGCATCTGCAGTCCGGTGGTCGACCGGCATTCATGGTCCGCCTGATCCTGGCCGCTACCCTGACGGCCAACTACGGCATCTACGGTCCGGCGTTCGAGTTGATGGATGCCCAGCCCTACGAGCCGGGGAGCGAGGAGTATCTCAACTCGGAAAAATACGAGATCAAGCGGTGGGACATCGACCGGGCCGACAGCCTGAGAGATCTGATCACACGCATCAACCGGATCCGCCATGAGAACCCGGCCCTGCAGACGAACGCCGGCCTGCATTTCCACGCGGTGGACAATGACCAGATTCTTTGCTACACGAAGCAAAGCGCCGACGGGAGCAACATCGTGCTGGTCGTCGTCAACCTCGATCGCTACCATCGCCACACGGGGTGGCTGGACCTTGACCTTGCCGCGCTCAACATCCAGCCCGAGCAGACGTACCAGGTGCACGACCTGCTCACTGACGAACGTTACATGTGGCAAGGGTCGAAGAACTACGTGGAGATCGGGCTCGAGCCTTACCCGGCGCAGATTTTCGTCATCAGGCGGAGGATCCGCCGGGAACACGACTTTGATTACTTCATGTAGGGCGCGGGGCACACCAAGGGTTTCACTGACATCCGCGCATATCCACAGGGTGCCCGCCGGCGTCCCGGCGGGCACCGACTGAATCCATGACAGCGACAAGCACGGCTCGCCTTCATTCCCTCGCCCGCCTCTACGATATTCAACCCACTTACGTTGACGTCACAGGCGCCCGCCGGCAGGCCTCGACCGAGGGGCTCTTGGGCATGCTCCGTTCGCTCGGGGCCTCGCTCGAAACCACCGCCGAGATCGCCTCGGCGCTGCGCGAGCGGCGCCAGCAACTCTGGCAGGAGCCGACCGGCCCCGTCCTGGTGGCCTGGCAGGGACAGCCGGCCGTTCTGGAGGTCCGACTGCCCGCGGACCAGGCCGACCGCCCGATCGACTGCACGATCCGGCTCGAGACCGGTCAAGAGCTCACCGCGCCCTTCCGAGGATCGCGACGCAAGACCCTCGAGCGGGCCCGGGTGGAAGGACGTGAGTATGTGTCGCAGCGCGTCGAGTTGCCCGCGAATCGGCTCCACGAGCTTCCGGTCGGGTACCACGAGCTGACGATCGAGATCGAGGGCAGGAGCCATGGCAGTCTCCTCGTGCTCGCCCCCGTCAAAGCGTACCGGCCGACAGGCAATGACCGCGCGAGAAAGTCGACAGGAACGTGGGGGGTTTTCCTCCCGCTTTACGCGCTGCACAGCGCGACGAGCTGGGGTGCGGGAGACTTCGGCGATCTGCACAAGCTGATGGACTGGACGGCGCGACTGGGCGGGGGCGTCGTGGCCACGCTTCCCCTGCTGGCGACGTTCCTCGACCAGCCCTACGATCCCAGCCCCTATGCGCCGGTGAGCCGGTTGTTCTGGAACGAGTTCTACGTGGATCCGGCCGCGATTCCCGACCTGCGACATTGCGTGCCGGCGCAGCAGGCCATCGGGTCACCGCGTGTGAAGGAGGCCTGCGCGGCGCTCCGCTCGGCCTCGTTGGTCGACTATGCAAGGCAGATGGCGCTGAAACGGGAGGTGCTCGAGCATTTGGCGGCCTCGATGGGGCAGGGTGCACCCCGTGCCGAAGAGTTTCGCCGCTACGTTCAGAGCCATCCGGTGTTGCAGGACTATGCCCGGTTTCGCGCCGCGGGCGAGCGCTTCCGAGCCGGTTGGGGACAGTGGCCGGCAGGGCCGCGGGACGGCGTGATCGGCGACGACGATCTCGATCAGGCGGCGCTCAACTACCATCTCTACGCGCAATGGGTGGCGCATGAGCAGGTGTCCTCGTTGGCGGAACAGGCGAGCCGGGCGGGGGAGGGACTGTATCTGGACTTGCCGTTGGGGGTGCACCGCCAGGGATATGACGTCTGGCGCGAGAGAGCCTCGTTTGTGCTCGCAGCCAGCGGGGGGGCGCCGCCCGACTCGGTCTTCACCAAAGGTCAGGACTGGGGATTCGCGCCGCTGCATCCCCAGGGGATCCGGCGCTCCCGATACCGGTACGTCATCGAGTACCTGCGCCACCACATGAGCCTCGCCAAGGTGTTGCGCGTCGATCACGTCATGGGCCTGCACAGGCTCTACATGATCCCCCGGGGACTGGATGCGACACAGGGTGTCTACGTGCGCTATCGCGCCGAAGAGCTATACGCCATCCTGAGCGTGGAATCGCACCGCCATGGGACCTGGTTGGTCGGCGAGAACCTGGGCACGGTGCCCGGTCACGTCAACGCCAGCCTGGCCCGGCATGAGGTGCACGCCATGTACGTCGTCCAATACGAGATGACGCCGAAGGCGCGACCGATTCTGCGCGAGGTCCCTCGCCAGTCCGTCGCCAGCATGAACACGCATGACATGCCGCCCTTCGCGGCTTATTGCCGGGGGCTCGACCTCGATGACCGGCTCGCCATGGGTCTCATGAATCAGTCGGAAGCGGACGAGGAGCGACGGATCCGCGGGACGCTCCTACAGAAGTTGGCCGCGCTGCTTCGTCGCAAGGGCTTCCTGACCGGAGAGAATCCTGGAGCGGCCGCCTTGCTGCGCGGCTGCCTGGCCCTCTTAGGCGCGAGCCGCTCGCCGCTCGTCCTCATCAATCTCGAGGACCTCTGGCTGGAGGCCGAGCCGCAGAACGTGCCCGACTCCAAGGAGTCCCGGCCCAATTGGGCGCGGAAGACCGCCCACGGGCTGGAGGCGTTCTCCGCGCTGCCGCAGGTCACGGACATCCTCCGCCTCGTGGATCGAACCCGGCGCGGGGCGCCGACCGGGCGAAGGATGGCTCGCGGGAAGAGACATCGTTGAACGGCGAAGAATCAACCATTTCGGTCCATGATTGTGCGGGTGGGATGGCCCTCGTCCTTTTGGAGACCGTGCCATGAATCTGACGGATTGGGCGACGAAGCTGCAAGAGTCGGTCATGATGAGCGCCTCAGTGGTCTTTGCCTTCGTGCCGAAGGTATTAGGGGCGGTGTTTCTCCTGTTGTTGGGATACGGCCTGGGTAAGCTCGTCGGCTTTGCGACCGGCCGGCTCCTCGCCCTGCTTGGCTTCGATCGACTGCTGGCGCGCAGCTCAATCCCGGGCGTGCTCGAGCGAGCCGGCACCAGAAAGCCAGCCTCTCATATCGTGGGCGTGCTCGCGTTCTGGATTGTCTTTCTGCTGTTTCTGATCTCGGCTACCGAGACGCTCGGTCTCGCCAGACTCTCGGAGGCCTTGACGAGCCTCGCCTACTACTTGCCCAAGTTGGGCGTCGCCACGCTGATCGTCGTGCTCGGCTTGATCGCCGCCAATTTCGTGCGCGAGCTGATTATCATGGCGTGCCGGACTGCCGGTATCGCGCAAGGCGCCATCCTGGGCCAGTCCTTCCACGTGGCGGCCATTCTTCTCATCTTCGTCACCGCGATCAATCAGCTCGGGGTCGACACCACCCTGCTGAACACCACCCTGGTAATCCTCGTCGCCGGCATCATTGGAGGCTCGGCCCTGTCCTTCGGCCTCGGGGCCCGATCCGCGGTGGCCAATCTGATCGCCGCGCACTACCTGCAGCCCGTGCTCCGCGTCGGGCAGAAGGTGCATTCGAAGGAGTTCACAGGGGAGGTCGTCGCGGTGACGCCGGTGGCGATCATTCTGGACACGGAGGAGGGCCGGGTCGTCGTACCGGCATCCCATTTCATGGAGTCGGTTCCCACCATCACGGGACCGGAGAAGGCCTAGGATGCAGCCTGGCGATCGCCTGACCCTCGCCTATCTGCAGGCCCATCCGGTCGAAGCGGCCAGGCGGTTGGAGTTCCTGCCACCGCAGGAGGCCGTCGCCCTCCTGGCTCCATTCGAATCGACGGACATTGCGCTGGTCCTCGAACACCTGCTCCCCGACGCCGGAGCCGCGCTGTTGGGTCATCTCCCGATCAAGACCGCGGCCGAGGCCCTGTCATACGCCACCTCCTCCGCCGCCATCGCTTTGCTGCGGCGATGCGGGCGTGAGCTTCAGTCCGACCTGGTCGCAGGCCTCACCTCCGACGTCAGGCCGACGATTCAGCGTGCGCTGACCTATCCCGAGAACACGGCCGGCAGCCTGGCCGATCCGCAGATTTTGACCCTGGCGCCGGATCTGTCGGTGTGGGAGGCGCTCACACGGGTCTCCCGTGATCACCGCCGGGCCACCTACTACCTCTACGTGCTTGATCGCGCGGCAAAGTTGACGGGGGTCGTCAGCCTCAAGCAATTGCTGGCGGCTGATCCCAACGATCTGGTCGGCACCGTCATGTCGGGGGAGCCGGTGAGCGTTTCCGCATCCAGCACCGTGGAGGATCTCCTTGCACACCCGAACTGGCGCGTGTTCCACACGATGCCCGTGGTCGACCGAAACGGCGCATTCCTGGGCGCGCTGCGCTACCGCACCCTGCGCATGCTGGAAGAGAAACCCCAGGCCACGGACGGGCCGAGATCGCTCTCGAGCGCGCTGATTGGGCTCTGGGAAGCCTATGCGTTGACCGGAATTCGCGTGATGACGGACGTGGCCGAGGCCGTGATGCCCGCCCCGACCGATCCTCCGGACTCCAAACCGGGGCCTCACACCTGAGAGTCGCTCGATGCCGACACACAATGTCTTGCACGACAATTTCATGACCCATTACCCGGAGGAGGCGGCCCACGTCCTCGAGACCTTCGCGGTGCGAGACGTGCTGGAGCTCATCTCAGATACCGAGGGCAGGACTGTCGGCAGCCTCCTCTCGGCCATGAACCCAGCGGTCGCAGCGGACGTGGTGGCTCACATGGAACCGTCCGTTGCCGCCGAGACGCTGACCTGGCTCACACCAATCTTTGCGGCTTCGTTGCTCTCGCGAATCGACAGCGAGCTTCGTGACAGCCTCCTGGGCAGACTGCCGGCTGCGTCGGCACAGGAGATCAGGAACTTCATGGCCTATCCGCCGGAGACGGTCGGTAGCGCCATGGATCCACGCGTCTTCGCCTTGCCCGAGGACTTGACCGTGGAGGAGGCCATCGCTCAGCTCCGCAGTCGCGGCC
>JBFGRM010000033.1:0-15574 GCA_041563675.1 Nitrospiraceae bacterium
CCCGATCAACTCGGCGCGTCCCTCCTCCACCACCTCCTTCACGGTCTTGCCCGGCGTGAGCTGCGGTTCCTGCTCGAGTAGCCCGACGGTGTAGCCCTTGGACATCGTGATCTCGCCCAGATAGTCCTTGTCCAAGCCCGCAATGATACGCAGCAGCGAGCTCTTTCCGGATCCGTTGAGCCCAAGGACGCCGATCTTCGCCCCGTAGAAGAAGCTCAGGTAGATGTCGCGCAAGACCTGCTTCTTCGGCGGATAGACCCGTCCGACACCAATTAGCGAGAAAATCACCTGCTTATCGTTCGACATAGGCCTCTCGTATCAAGATTGAGAAAAACGTTCCAGGTCCCAGGTCTCGCGTCTCAGGAGAGGAATAGTCCCTGGGACCTGGGACCTGGCACTTGGAACCTGGGACGTTGTTTCACGTCCGCTCTGCGCAACTTAGCAGACCCGTCCCTGATTCTCAACGCAGCGGCGTGATTGCGCGGGGTTCCGCGATCAGCCGTGACCGGTTGGGTTTTTTGTGGTACATCAATCAAGGAGGGTGCGCATGGTCATGCGTGGCATGCCGCCAGCAGATCGGCCTTGTTTTCATCATGATGATCACGTCGGCGTTACGGGCTTTTTCTCATCGCAGATTTTTTCTCTTCATCGTGGGCCACGGGGTCTCGCTCTGTGGAAGCTGGATGCAGAGCATGGCCCATGCCTGGCTCGTGTACCGGCTCACCGGCTCGCCCTTTCTTCTCGGCTTCGTCGAATTCCTCGCGCGCTCGCCCATTCTCCTCTTCGGCGTCATCGGGGGTGCGATCGCCGATCGCTGGCCCAGGCGGCGGCTGCTGCTCGTCACGCACACCCTCCTGGCGCTCCAGGCCCTGCTCCTCGGTGTCCTGACCTTGAGCGGACGCATCACGATCGAATGGATCTTGGGGCTGGCGGTCTTCATGGGATTGGTGAGCGTCATTGAAATGCCCGCGAGGCAGGCTTTCCTGACGGATCTCGTCCCGCGCTCCGACATCCCCTCGGCCATCGGGCTGAACTCCTCGATGTTCAACGCGGCGCGCGTGATCGGGCCTTCGGCGGCCGGTCTGGTCGTGGCGACGGCGGGGGAAGGCGTCTGCTTCGTGGTCAACGCGGTGAGCTACCTCGTCATCATCGGCTGCGTGCTCGCGATCCGGATGCCCACGCGACGCCGGAGCGAACCGATGGGGACAACCCGCCTCCTGAAGGAGGGACTGGCCTATGCCTGGTCCACCCCGCACGTGCGCTCGATTCTCCGTCTGGCCACCTTGCTGAGCCTTGCCGCCCTTCCCTTCACGACCCTGCTCCCCGTGTTCGCCGTCGACATTCTGGATGGCGGTCCCGGCACGTTCGGCATCCTGATGGGAGGGACGGGGGTGGGTGCCTTGACGGCGGCCCTGTATCTGGCTCGGCGGGCTTCCGCCGAGGGGCTCGACGGCACCATCGGTCGCTCGGTCATCTGTTTCGCTTGCGGGCTCCTCGCCCTGGCGGCCAGCCCGACGATGTGGCTCTCCGTGGGCGCGCTGTTCCTGGTTGGATTCGGCATGGTGAGCAGCCTGGCCGCCGCCAACACCCTGCTGCAATCACTGGCCCCCGATGCGATGCGTGGCCGCGTCGTCAGCCTGTATGTCACGGTCTCGCTCGGCATGACGATCTTCGGGAGCCTGCTTGCCGGAACGGGCGCCACGTACATGGGGGCGCCGCTCACGGTGGCGCTCGGCGGCTGCGTGACCCTGTTTGCGGCGGCCACGTACTACGCGTCGCTCCCCGCGATCCGGCGGCACATCGAGGAGCACCGGCTCTTCGCGCCGGAAGAGCTCCGGGCATCTTGACCGACTTTCGACCGACCTGCGATGGTAGGAGCCGCTCATGAACTTCTGCAGCCAATGCGGCATGCCCGTCAGTGTGAAGATTCCGAAGGGCGAGACGCTGCCGCGGCATGTCTGTGACCGCTGCGACACGGTCCATTACCAGAACCCCAAAGTCGTTGCCGGCTGCATCCCCGAGTGGGAGGACCACATCCTGCTCTGCCGGCGCGCGATTGAGCCTCGAGAGGGATTCTGGACCTTCCCGGCCGGATTCATGGAAATGGGTGAGAGCACGGAGGAGGCCGCCGCCCGCGAAACGCAGGAGGAGGCCAACGCACGCGTGGAGATCACGCACCTCTACGCCCTGTTCACGCTGGTACGGGTGAACCAGGTCTACGTCGTATTCCGGGGCCGTCTCCCCACCCGCGAATACGGAATCGGGCCGGAGAGCTCCCAGGTCGAGCTGATCCACCCGGACAAGATTCCGTGGGACGCGCTGGCGTTTCCCGTCGTGTACGAAGTGCTGCAGCGATACGTCGAGGACCGCCGCAACGGCCTCTTCGGCGTCCATTTCGGCGTCGTCACGAAAGGCATCGGATAAAAAAGTTCCAGGTTCCAAGTTTCAGGTTCCACGACAAGCATCGACGCCCCTCCTCACGTGGAACATGGAACCTGAGACCTGGAACGCGTTGCTCTTAGAAGACTTTGTGAAGAAACGAACCCAGATGATCGAGCACGGTGTCAGGTATTTCATGTCCGCCGTCGAAGCCTACCCAGTCCACGACGACCCCGGCGTCAGACAGAAACTCGCGTAACTGCTCCGCGAGAAAATAAGGGAGCACGTTGTCGGACCGACCGTGACTCTGCAGGACGCGGAGCCCCCGCCGATCGGACATGAGCGGGAGCCATTCGTCGCGCGCCAGCACCGTCCCGCTCAGGACCGCGAGGCCGGCAAAGGCGTGATCCGAGCGCAGCGCCACGTCGCAGGCGAGCATGGCCCCCTGGGAAAATCCGCCGAGCACCATGCGCTCCGGAACGACGCTAAGCCGCTTCCCGGCGTCCTCGAGCAGAGCAAGGACCCTTCCCCGTGCCTCCGCCATGCCCTTCGGCACCTCACGCGACAGATTTCTCGGCCGACCGGTGGCGAAGTGCTCGTTCAACTGACGCACGTCGATCATCCACCAGGCCCGAGACTCGCCGAAGCCCATGTCGATCGAGAGCGGTCCTTCCGGAAACAGGAACCTGGTGCCCTGGGGGACCACGAGGACGTCGGCCAGCGGCGCGAGATCATCACCGGGTGCCGCCCATCCATGGAAAAGAACGACGACCGGCCCCTCCCCTCCGCCGCTTCCATCGGTCCCGCCCTTGATCCGCACCTTCAAGCCGCCGAGTCGTTCCTCTCTCATTTTGCTACCCTTCGTCTGCTTTCCGAGATGCTCGCGGCATGATCATGCCCACTGTCACCGCTTTCACACCAGCCGCTCTCCCCCCAAGGGAGAGTGGGGCGGCGGTGAAAATGACGGGCGTGGCCTGAGAGGCATACCGAATGACCCTTGCCGGGGTTCGGTGCTTTTGCACTCCCATCCGAACAACGGCGGGTGGAACGGCGTCCGCGAGGGCCGCTGCCATGGCGGGCGACTGCCTGGTGCGGGGCCAGACCCGCTGCCGCGGCGCCGATCCGCCCGTCCCCTTGCGAGGCGCCGCGGCCAACCACTGTCCGTCAAGGGGTGCCCCTCTGCAACGCATAAACATGGCACCGCCCTCGCGGACGCCGTTCGTCACCCGCCGACTGATTTCCGGACCCTACGACGAGCAGCTGACGATGAGATGTTTCCCCCAATTCGGCGGCGCAGCGGCGTAAGCCTCCATGCCCGGTTGGTCGGCATACGGATCGCGCAGGAGCTTGAGCAAGCGATCGACCTCCGAGAAATCCTTCTGTTGTTGCGCGCGATCGATGGCCTGCTGCGCCAGGTAATTGCGCAGCACGTACTTCGGATTGACGCGGTTCATCCGCAGCGCTCGCTCCTCGTCACGACTGTGCTCCTCCTGTAACCGCTCCCGATAGCGCGCGGCCCACCGGTCGAAGGCGTCTCGATCGAGGAAGAAATCTCTGAGGGCGTCGTTGCGTGCCTGCGGCACGGTCTGGAAATCGGCCAGGGCTCTGAAGAGGTTCGTGTAATCGACCCGGCTCTGCTGCATCAGTCCCAGCAAATCGGTGACGAGCGCGCCATCGTCCGGCCGTTCCTCTCGGAGCCCGATTTTTCCACACATGAGGTGCGTGTACTGCCGGTTCACAGCCGACTCGTAGGTGTCCAGCGCTTCCTTGAGCGCCTCTTTTGACGCAAGCGGCACGAGGGCCTGGGCCAGGCAACTGAGGTTCCAGAGACCGATGTAGGGCTGCTGATTGAAGGCGTAGCGGCCGTGGTGGTCGGAATGGTTGCAGATGAAGCCCGGGTCGTAGTCGTCCATGAACCCGAAGGGGCCGTAATCGAGCGTGAGCCCGAGGATGGACATGTTGTCCGTATTGATCACACCGTGCGCCCACCCGGCTGCCTGCCACCTGGCGATGAGCTCCGCCGTGCGGGTCACGACCTCCTGGAACAGGCGCTCATATTTGTCGGGAGCCTCCTGAATTTGTGGGAAATGCAGGGCCAGGACGTAGTCGGCGAGTTGCTGCAACAGGTCGAACTGCCGACGATAGTAAAAGACCTCAAAGGAACCGAAACGCACGTGGCTGGGTGCCAGCCTGAGCAGGGTGGCGCCCGTCTCGACGGACTCCCGATAGACTTTGTCGTCGCTCCCGACGATACACAACGCGCGCGTCGTTGGGATGCCCAACGCGTGCATGGCCTCGCTGCACAGATATTCGCGAATCGTGCTGCGCAGGACGGCTCGGCCATCGCCATCACGCGAGTACGGCGTGTGACCGGCGCCTTTGAGGTGCAGGTCCCATCGTTCGCCCGCTTCATTGCGGACCTCGCCCAGCAGAATGGCGCGCCCGTCCCCCAGCCTGGACACATAGACCCCGAACTGGTGCCCCGCGTAGAGCATGGCCAGGGGATCGGCACCCGGAACGAGCAAATTCCCGCCGAAGCAGGCCGCGAACTCCGGGCGATTCGCTTCCGCAGGGTCCAGGTCGAGGAGCTCCGCAGCCGCTGGATTGAAGCTTACGAGGTAGGGTGGTTCGGAAAAGGGTGTCGGGTTGAGCTTGCTGTAGAACGCCTCGGGCAGGCGGGCGTAGGTATTGTCGAAGGTCAGGCCCTCGAGTGGCTTGGTGGCCGGCATCTCTGGTTTTCTATCATGGAGACGCTTCGTCGTGCCAGTCGTCGGCTGCAGCGGGCTCAGTGCTGGATGAAGGCGATCGTCGCGATGCCACCCAGCATCATGACGAACTGGATGAGTCCGCTCGCCGCGCCGCGGCGCCCGTGGAGGCCGGGCACGAGATCCGCCAGGCCGATGTACAAAAACCCCGAGGCGGCGATGGCAAGAATGTACGGGACCAGGGTCGTGGCCTGCCCGAGCATGGCATAGCCCAACAGGGCGCCGACCAGGGTCGCCAGGCCGGACAAGCCGTTCCACAGCAAGGCCTTCGCCCTCGAGAAGCCACTCCCGAGGAGGATGATGAAATCACCGATCTCCTGTGGAATCTCGTGTCCGATCACGGCGACCGCGGTGGCGATCCCCAAGGACGGCGACGCCAGGAACGCCGCGGCGACGGCGACGCCGTCGACGAAATTATGGAAGGCGTCCCCGATAAGAATGAGGTTGCCGGCCTTGACGCCGTGCAAGTGCGGTACGTCATGGACGTGCACCCCGCCGGCCTGGCCATGCGCATGCTCGCCCGGGTTCCCGTCCGCCTCCGGGTGGGCGTGCCGCCAGATGACCAGGGACTCGAGCACGAAGAACACGACCACCCCGACGAGCACGGTGGCGGTGACGTTGCGCACCGGTGCCTGGTCGAGGGCTTCGGGCAGCAGACCGATGATGGCGGTGGCGAGGACCGTGCCGGTGGCGTAGCTGAGGAGGTAGGGTGTGACGCGTGCCCGAACGCGTTCCGAGATCAACAACATCAGACCCGCGGGCGCCAGCGCACCGAGGCTGGCGAGCAGACCGAAGAGGATGACCCACAGCAGAACGGGATCTATCTGCGACATGGCCTCAGGGAGCAGCGCGTGGGACGACATTCGAGGACCACGGGGATCCTCCTGGGCAGCAGGCAGGGCCCGGGCGGCGAGGAGCTCCGGCGGGTGATCCGGTCGGCTGATCGACGCTGGTCGTGCGCAGGAAGGGGCGGCTCAAGCACGCGCGGCCTGGCTCCCCGGTCTGCGTCGGGATCGTGTCAACACACCGTACGGTCGAGTGGGAGATCGCGTCCAGTCGGCGGTGCGGACGCAACGACGTTCAGGAGAATTTCTCGCCCCTGGCGCGCATTTCGGCGACGACTTGCGAGATGCCGCGTCGATCGATGATTTTGATCCCGTGCGCAGACACGCGGAGCCGAACCCAGCGATTCTCCTCCGGCAGCCAGAAGCGCTTCCACTGGAGATTCGGGTAGAATCGCCGCTTCGTCTTGTTGTTGGCATGGCTTACATTGTGACCGGCCACCGGCTTTTTGCCGGTCACCTGACAATACATTCCCATTGTTGTCCCTCTTGCTCGCCTTTCCCTGAACAGGACCGGGGCGTCATCTGCCCGTCTTTCAAGTGGTTGAAATCATGTTCTGTAACAAAACTGCACCTGCGCCGTCAAGCGATGCGGGGAGTTAGGCATCGGCCCATACACCACCGCGCCTCAGACCCCTTGATCCTGGCGACGCGACACTTGACTCCACGGAGGCCGGGCTTACTTACATAGGCTGCGGTCGGGGCCCGGTGTACCCGGGGCCGACCGTTGCAAGATAGACGCATGGTCAAGGGAGGGCTGAATGCCATGAGGCCGCCACAAGGGAATGCTCATCTGAAAGTCGCCTGGATGCTCGCGCCAGTCACGGTCGGGTTGGTCTTTCTGTTCGGGACGCTGGCGCAATGCTCTGGCGAGCAGCCGCCATCGGCCAGAGAGCCCGCCGCCATCGCCGCCCCGGCAGCCCTCCCCGCCTCCGCGGATGGCGTCCCCTCCAACGAGACCTTCATCACCGTGGCCAAGATGGCCCGCGCCTCCGTCGTCAACATCTCGTCCATTCGAGAGGGCCAGGAGCAGGGGCAGCGTTCCCCCTTCCCCTTTTTCGACGATCCCTTCTTCCGCCGCTTCTTCGGCGATGAGTTCGAGCGCCGGTTCCAACCGCCCCCCGAGCGTCGCGAGCAGGGGCTCGGCTCCGGGGTGATTGTGACGGCCGACGGGTACATCATTACGAACAACCACGTCGTGGAGCAGGCCGACGAGATCCAAGTCCTGCTGAGCGACAAGCGCAAGGTCAAGGCCAAGGTGATCGGCAGCGACCCCAAAACGGACATTGCGGTGGTCAAGATCGACGCCAAACGTTTGCCCACCCTGCGCTGGGGCGATTCGACCAGGCTCCAGGTGGGGGAAATGGTGATGGCGGTCGGCAATCCGTTCGGACTCAACCAGACCGTCACGCTCGGCATTATCAGCGCAGTCGGCCGGGCCAACATGGGCATTGTCGACTACGAGGACTTCATCCAGACCGACGCGGCGATCAACCCGGGCAATTCCGGCGGGGCGCTCGTAAACCTGAAAGGCGAGCTGATCGGCATCAACACGGCGATCTTCAGCCGCAGCGGCGGGTACATGGGCATCGGCTTCGCGATCCCCAGCAACATGGCCAAGAACGTGCTGGACCAACTGATCGAGCACGGCAAGGTGACCCGCGGATACCTGGGAGTCTCGATCCAGGAAGTCACGCACGACCTGGCCGAGCAGTTCAACGCACGGGGGACGAAGGGCGCCCTTGTCGCCGATGTGATGGACGGAAGCCCGGCGGAACGGGCGGGGCTCACGCGCGGCGACATCATCACGAAGTACGACGGTGTCACGGTCAAAGATCCGACGCACCTTCGGACGCTGGTCGCGGAGACGCTGCCGGATACGACCGTGATCGTGACGGTGCTCCGTGACGGAAAGGTGCGTGAACTGAAATTCAAGATTGGGGAGCTGCCAAAGACAGTGGCGCGGGCGAATGGGAACGAGCCGGGGACCGCCGAGGGCGACCATGCCCTGGCCGGGGTGACCGTCAAGAGCTACACGGGAGAACGCCGTGGCCGACAGGAAGAGGGTGTGCAGGTCACCAGAGTGGCGCCCGGCAGCGCCGCCGAGCGGGCCGGTCTGCGCCCCGGCGACGTCATCCGAGAAATCAATCGCAAGCCTGTCAGAAACGTCGGCGATTTCGAACGAGTCACCGCCGCATTGAGGCCCGGGAATCCGGTGCTCGTGTTAATGAACCGGGGCAACGCGACGATATTCCTGTCGATTCAGCCCGGCTGAGCCCCTGTGGGCAGGACGGCCGTGAGCGACAGGACTCACGTTCCTGCGTCACACCTTGATGATATCCCGATAGAGATCGACCAAGGTCATGACCGGCTGCACGTCGCCGGATCGAAAATATCCGCGGCGGATACCTTCGCGGACCAAATCCAAGGCCTCCGTAAGGTAGAACTTCGCCCGGGGTCGATCCGACCAGTACTCCGCCATGACTGCCTGCTGAAGCGCGAATCCGATGCCCCTGATGTGGTGCTCGATCTCCTCGCGGTCGGCCTCCCACCGGGTCCCTTTTGCCGCCGCCTGATACAGGAGGTCCTGCACCTCCCAAAGCCAGTCCGCCTGCAGGGTGGAGTATGCGTTACCACTCGCAAAGCTGGGCGTGGAGCTTACGAGGACGGCCACGCCGAGCAGCGCTGCCAGTAGAAGCCGTCTGTATGATCCCATCATCTCTGCTCCCTCCTGTCTGCGACCCTCTCTGGCCACGTCCGTAGTCTCAGCCTGGCTCGCACTCACGACGTAAGCGGGTCGGTTCAAGACGGGAAAGCTTACCTTCGGCCAATCATCGAGCCCTATTTTACGCGAGCTCGCGCCCGAAGCGAAAGCCCGGCCCTCGAGACTTGCGACCGACCGGGGCGCCCTGTCGGTCACGACAGAACCCTATGAAAATGCGGGAGAGTCCACCCGGGCAATTGAAGGCTCGCGCCCATGGCAGGGCTCCGGGGCCGTCCTTGCGGTGGTCGGCCTCAGCGCGACGGGCCGCGATCCTGCGCGTCCCGCTGACGCTCGTGGATGGAAACCCAGGCGCCGACTCCGGCGGCGATCACGATGAGGGCCGTCACAACGAGACCAAACACGTTCGCGTTTGGAGCACCTTCCGAGGCCCAGGCGGCTGCAGGCGTCATCACCATCACCCCCGCAAGGACCGTCCCGGCTACTCGCGTTCCCCGCTCCCCCATCCTCGCTGTCCCCCTTGTCATCGTCATATGTGAAACGCCGCATCTGCGGTCACACAGACTAAACGCTGTTTGTAAGTCTTCTTTCCTATGAGTCAACCCCGCGCATGCAATCGAAACCCGCCCCTGGTTCTCTCCCATTTTGCCCGCGCCCCTTGACTTCCTTCCGGATGGATTTAATCAAGTTTTCACGACGGCAGAACGGCTGTCGCGTTGATCGCCATCAAGCCCACAAGACCCACAAGGAGGTGTCGCCATGGCAGTCGTGAAATGGGATCCATTCCGCGAGCTGGAAGAAATGTCCGATCGTCTCAACCGTGTGTTTAACCGTCCGGCGCTCTCGCGAACGGGGAACGGAAAGGAAACGATGACGGCGGCAGACTGGTCTCCCGTGGTCGACGTGCTGGAGACCGACAAGGAGTACGTCATCAAGGCTGAGCTTCCCGAGGTCAAGAAGGACGACGTGAAGATCACCGTGCAGGACGGCGTCCTGACGATCCAGGGTGAGCGCAAGCACGAGATCGAGGAGAAGGGTAAACGGTTCCACCGGATCGAACGCTCGTACGGGTCGTTCGTTCGGAGTTTCAGCGTGCCCGATTTCGTCGACGAGGAGAAAGTAGGAGCTGAATTCAAGGACGGTGTGCTCAGCCTCCATCTCCCGAAAACCGAGAAGGCGAGGCCGCGAGCCATCGAGGTGAAGGTGTCCTGACACGAAACCTCGCTGGGATGTTGGCATCATCGCCAAACGACGGTGGCCGCGCCATGACAACCACCAGAATTTGACGGAGGTGCGATATGTATTCGGTTTACGCCATGCTCGGATTGATGTTCCTGACCTGGGGTATCGCGGTGTGGGCCAGCTACCAGCAGCCGGCTGATCGAACGAATGCCGAGGGGGGCGACCGCGACCTGAAGAAGGCTGCGTAACAACACCGAGGGGAAAGCGGGGCGGGTTCCTCTGCGTGCCTGGAGCGGGGCGCGGGGAAACCCGCCTCGCTGCGTCAATGTCCCGCCGGGCCGAAGGTTGACAACGGTCCGGTGCATCAGGATACTTGCCTCGACATTGTTTGTGGATGGAGCCGTGAGCGTCTCCTGTGGGGCGCCGTCGGTCGACGCCCGTGACGGGGAGGCCGGCTCCAGAGCATGGAGAGTTGAGATGCTGGAACTCGTTGCGCTGGGTGTCACCTTCGGGTTGATGGGCTTCGTCGCGGTTGCGATTTACTGGTTCCTGCGCCTGGTCGAATGAGCCTCGTGCGGATCGCCCCACGTGCGCAAGGCGGCTGTGGAGGGTCCACGTCTCTCTGCCTCGTTCGTTCCACACGCCGCCTGCCGGTCCCCGCCCCTTGACTCCACTTGAGCTCAGCTTATACATCTGATCCGCACGACCGCTTTGCCGGCGATTCTCTATCGTGACCGGGCACCACCTCTAAGAGCCTATGAAGACCACCGTCGACATCTTGCATCTGCGAAGGGAGTTCGGGCCGATCGTCGCGGTCGACGACGTCTCCTTCTCCGTCACACAGGGGGAGGTCCTCGGGTTTCTCGGGCCCAATGGTGCCGGCAAGTCCACGACGATGAAGATGATCACCGGATTTCTCACGCCGAGTGCCGGGACCGTCACGATCAATGGGTACGACATCCAGCAGCAACCCCTCCAAGCCAAGCGCCGCATCGGATACCTGCCTGAGGGCGCCCCGGCCTATCAGGACATGACGCCCATCGGGTTTCTTGGCTTTGTCGCCGAGATGCGCGGCCTCTCGGGAGAGGCCGGGCGCCGCCGCGTCGAAGAAACCATCGAAACGGTCAACCTGGGGTCGGTCATCGACCAGCCCATCGAGACCCTTTCCAAGGGCTTCAAGCGCCGCGTCGGGCTGGCACAGGCGATCCTGCATGACCCCGAGGTGCTGGTCCTCGACGAGCCGACCGACGGCCTTGACCCCAACCAAAAACACGAGGTGCGCGCCCTGATCCGGGCCATGGCGAGGGATAAGGCCATCATCCTCTCCACGCATATCCTCGAAGAGGTGCAGGCGGTCTGCACGCGCGCGATCATCATCGCGAAGGGAAAGCTTATCGTGGACGGCACGCCGGCCGAGCTGGAGGCTCGGTCCGAGCTGCACAACGCCATCACCATGACCCTGCTGGCAAGTACGGCCCCCGAAGCCACTGACATCCTTCACGCGCTGCCGGGCGTGAAGCGCGTGGAGGTTCTTGCCGAGCACGATGGCCTGTGGCGGTCGCGAATTATTCCCGACAACGGCCGTTCCATCCTCCAGGCGGTCAGCCACTGCGCCCGCGAGCGGGGGTGGGAGGTGACGGAGCTGCAGGTGGAGCGCGGCCAACTGGACGATGTGTTTCGGTCACTGACCGTCCCATCACAGTCCCTGACGTAGGAGCCGGAGACATGCCGCGCATCTGGGCTATCTTCAAGCGGGAGCTGGGCAGTTACTTCGCGACCCCCATCGCGGCGGTGTTCATCGTCATCTTCCTGCTCCTGAGCGGCACGTTCACCTTCTACCTCGGCAACTTCTTCGTCCGCGGGCAAGCGGACCTCCGCCCGTTCTTCGACTTTCACCCCTGGCTCTATCTGGTGCTGGTCCCCGCCCTGGCTATGCGCCTGTGGGCCGAGGAGCGCAAAGGCGGCACGATCGAGCTGCTCCTGACGCTGCCCGTGACCCTGGCGGAGGCGGTCGTGGGGAAGTTCCTGGCGGCGTGGTGTTTCACGGCCGTCGCCCTGGCCCTGACCTTCCCCATGTGGATCACGGTCAACGTCCTCGGCAACCCCGACAACGGAGTCATCCTCGCCGGATATCTCGGCAGCCTCTTTCTCGCCGGCGGCTTCCTGGCCATCGGGTCCTGCATGTCGGCCCTGACGAAGAATCAGGTCATCGCCTTCGTGCTGAGCGTCGTCGTGGGACTGGGCTTCGTGCTCAGCGGGTTTCCCATGGTGCTGGACTTCGTGAGCGGCTGGGCGCCGCACGTCATCGTGAGCGTCATCAGCTCGTTCAGCTTCCTCGCGCACTTCGAGTCCATCACGAAGGGCGTCGTCGACCTGCGCGACATCGTCTACTTCTCGTCCTTGATCGCCTTGTGGCTCTTTGCGACGGCGATGATTCTGGAGCTGAAAAAGGCGGAATGAACGCGGGGAGCTTTGACCGAACGATGAGGACCACGGCATGACGCAGCGAACCCTGTTGACGGGCACCGGCTTGATCATCGCGGTGGTGCTGTTTTTTGCCGTCAATGTCCTCAGCAACGCCGCGCTGACGTCTGCCCGCTTGGATCTTACGGAGAACGATCTGTACACGCTCTCGCCCGGCGTCGAGAACGTCCTGTCTCGTCTCGAGGAACCGATCACCCTGCGGCTCTACCTGTCCAGGTCACTGGCGCCGCTCCTCCCCGGGATCAGCGGCTACGCCCTCCGCGTCAAAGAGCTGCTCGCGGAGTTCGAGCAGGCGGCCGGCAGTCGCCTCCGGCTGGAGGTCATCGATCCCGAGCCGTTCTCGGAGGACGAGGACCGGGCGGTGGGGTACGGTCTGCAGGGCGTCCCGATCGGCGAGGGCGACAGGTTGTTCTACTTTGGCCTGGTCGGGACGAGCGCGATCGGGGAGGAGGAAGTGATTTCCTTCTTTCAGCCCGATCGGGAGGAGTTTCTCGAGTACGACCTGGCCAAGCTCGTGACCCAGCTTGCCAACCCGACGCAGAAGGCGATCGGTTTGATCAGCTTCCTCCCGCTGGGCGGTAGCCCCCCGTCACCCTTTGCCCCGGGCGGCCGCAGCGGCCAGCCTTGGGTGATCTACGACCATATCGAGCAGCTCTTCAACGTGCGCCCCCTCCCGCCCGAGACGACGACGATTCCGGAGGGGATCGACGTGCTCATGCTGGTGCACCCGAAGAACCTGGGCGATCCGACCCTCTACGCCATCGACCAGTTCGTGCTCAAAGGGGGGCGCGCGCTCATCTTCGTCGATCCGCATGCGGAGGCCGATCAGCCGGGGCTCTCCCAATTCGGCGCCGGGGGCGGGGGGGCTCAACGGAGCTCCGATCTGCCCGCACTCTTCGACGCGTGGGGTGTCGAGATGCTGCCGGGAAAGGTCATCGGGGATCTGACCTTCGCCAGGCGGGTCCAGTTCAGGCGGGAATCGCGGATGGCCGTAGCGGACTATCCCGTGTGGATGGAGCTGCCGGGGTCGCAGTTCGCCCGTGAGGACATCGTCACCGCCGACCTTCAAACATTGAGCTTCGCCACGCCCGGGGCAATCAGCAAGATCGAGGGGCGGGAGACCGAATTCGTCCCGCTGATCGAAACGGACGACCAGGCCATGGCCATCAACGTGGGACTGGTGCAATTCGCAACCGATGTGGCGAGCCTGCTCCAATCCTATCGGCCGGATGGCGAATCCTATACGCTTGCCGCCCGCATCCGGGGAAAGGTGCGGTCAGCCTTTCCCGGTGGTCCGCCGAAGGAGCCGGCCGGTGAGAAAAGCGCGGCGACCGCACAGCCTTCGCCCCCTCCCCACATTCCCGAATCCCAAGGACCGATCAACGTCATCGTCGTCGCGGACACGGATTTGTTGCAGGACTATTTCTGGGTCCAGGTGCAATCGTTCCTCGGCCAACGGATCGGGATTCCCACGGCGAGCAACGGAGCCTTCGTCGCGAACGCGCTCGACAACCTGAGCGGCAGCAACGACCTCATCGGTGTCAGAACCAGGGGCGGCTACAAGCGTCCGTTCACGATGGTCCGAGGGTTGCAGCAGCAGGCGGAGCGGGAGTTCCGTCAGGTGGAGCAGGAGCTGCTCGAGCGGAAGCGCGCCACGGAGCGCAAGATACAGGAGCTCCAGGCGAATCGTCCCGACGGCGGCGCGCTCATTCTCAGCGCGGAGCAAGAGCAGGAGCTCGAGCGGTTTCGTCAGGAGCTGATCGAGATTCGGGCGGACCTGCGGCGCGTGCAGCGGGAGCTCCACCGAAACATCGATCGCCTGGACTCCTGGCTCAAGTTTCTCAACATCGGGTTGATGCCCCTGTTGATCGGCCTCTTCGGCCTGGCGATCAGCGTCAGGAACGGTCGCCGGCGCGGCGCGGCCAAGCCCTCCACGACGTCCCCATGAGCGCCAAATCTCTCGGTATCCTCCTCGCCGTCACCGCCCTGGTGGTCATCGCCGCTCTCTTTCTCGCTCGAGAGAACCGCGACGGTATTCCGGCGAGGGGGCAGCCTGTCTTCCCGGAGCTTAAGGAACGGATTAATCGGGTCAGCGAGGTCAAGGTCGTGACCGCAAGCGGCGCGGTCACCATTGCCCGGAATGGAGACGTGTGGGTGGTGAGAGAGAAACACGATTACCGCGCGGCCATGGACAAAGTCAGATCGGCGGTGATCGGCCTCGCCGAGCTCACCGTCCTCGAGCCCAAGACAAAGAACCCCGAGCACCACGCCAAGCTCGGCCTGCTGGATGTCACCGCGGCCGGGTCCGAGGCCACGCGGGTGACCCTCAGAGACGCGGAGGGCGCCGCGCTCGTCAACGTGCTGATCGGCAACCGGGAGCCCTCGCGGGCCGACTCGACCCGCGATGAGATCTACCTGCGGAAAGCCGACGAGGCGCAGACGTGGCTGGCCATCGGGCGGGTACGTCCTGAGCAGGCGCCGATCGGCTGGATCGACAGGCAGATCCTCAACATCGACACGCAACGCGTGCGCCAGGTCCGCGTCACGCATCCCGACGGCCACACCGTTCTGTTGCGGAAGGCGAAGCCCGCGGACGTCGACTTCAGGCTTCTTGGCGTTCCCACGAAGGCCGAGATTCGCTCACAATTCTCCGTCAACAACATCGCGGACACGGTGGCGCATCTGACCCTGGACGACGTGCAGCCGCGTGAGGACTCGACCCTACCGAAAAAAGGCCGGCTCACGGCCCGACTCGAGACTTTCGACGGCCTGCGTGTGACGACGACGATGGTCGAGCAGGACGGCCGCCACCGGGCCACGCTGTCGGCGGAGTTCGACCGCACGCTCGTTCAGGAGGTCCCATCGGGGTCCGAGGAGCAGGCCGACCAGGCGGGAGAGGGGCCCGGAGGGAAGCCAGCCGCTTCCGGCGACGCGGCGGCGACGCTCAAGGATCCTGACACCGTTCAGCAGGAGGCGGACAGGTTGAAGGAGCAGCTGGGAGGGTGGGTGTACGTGCTGCCTCGTTTCCGCGCCGAGACGCTCGCCACAAGGACGGAGACGCTGATCAAGCAATGAGTCCGTGACCGCCTATTGGAAGGCCGCTTCCAGATCTCGGTCCACGGTCAGGACGATCACACGCTCCCCGATCTGGGTATCGATATCCGTGAACAGGCCCGTGACCCCGACCCCCGTTAGGGCCG
>JBFGRM010000034.1:0-15289 GCA_041563675.1 Nitrospiraceae bacterium
AAAAACTGGGGCACGCTATGATGCCTCCCCGTCGTCTCCCTCCGCGCCGCCGACCGATCCCATCCCTCCCGCCGCTGACCCGCCCATGACCGGTGGCGCCGGCCAGAGGGGCTTCATTCGCCTCTGGCTGTTCATCACGGCCTTCGTGTCGGGTGCCGTCGTCATGGCGCTCGAGATTCTGGGCAGCCGCCTCCTGGCGCCCGTCTTCGGGAACTCGCTTTTTGTCTGGGGCGCCCTGATCGGCGTGGTCCTTGCCGCCATGAGCACCGGCTACGCGACCGGCGGCTGGCTCGCGGATCGGCATCCCGGCGGCAAAGTGCTGGCCGGGCTCCTGCTCTTTTCGGGGGCCTGGACCTTTCTTCTCGCCTGGATGGTCCAGCCCGTGCTGTTCTGGGTGGATGGGCGGATCGATGATCCACGCTGGGGGCCCTGCCTGGCAGCCATCATTCTCCTGACGCCCCCCGCATTCGGCTTGAGCGGCGTGCTCCCGTCCGTCCTTCGTCTGGCCATCGGGGATATCGGGCACCTGGGACGTCACTCCGGCGGCATCATCGCCGTGTCAACCGTCGGCAGCCTGGTCGGGACCTTTGGCACGGCCTTCTACCTCCTGACGTGGGTGGGCAGCATGGCTCTCGTGGCGGGCCTGGGTGTCATCCAGGCGGTCTTGGGTGTGTTGTGGCTGTGGCAGGCGACGATGATGCGCGCCAGGACCGTGGTGCCGGCCCTGTCCGGCCTCGGCCTCTGCGCGTGGCTGGCGGTCAACCCCATTCAGGTCCTGCCGCAGCCGTTGTACCAGGAAGACAGCCCTTACCAGCAGATCCGGGTTCGCGAGGATGATCTGTTCCGCTACCTGATTCTTGATCGGACCTTTCACGCGATCATGTGGCGCGTGGATCCCGAGCACTTGTATTTGCCCTACAGCCAGCTCTTCGTCGCGGCCCTGGCCGTGGCTCCCGATCCCTCGCGCGCGCTGATTCTCGGCCACGGCGGCGGATCCATGGCGAAATGGCTGGCGCGCGCGTGGCCCGAATTACACGTGGACATCGTGGAAGTCGATCCCTCGGTCGTGTGGGTCGCGGAGGAGTATTTCGATTACGAGCCGCCGCCCAACCATCGGGTGTTCGTCAAGGACGCCCGTGTCTACCTTCGCCAGCATGACGAGGTCTACGATGTGATCTGGGTGGACGTGTTCGCGCGGCACCTCATCCCCTTCCATCTGACCACCCAGGAGTTTTTTGAGCAGCTCCGGACCAGACTCAGCCCCCGGGGCATCGTCGTCATCAATCTGGCCTCTTCCGGGGAGGGACCGGATCGTCAACGGGCGCAATCGGTGGTCACCACCTTGCGGACCGTCTTTCCGCAGGTCGAGGCCTTTGGCGTCAAGGGCCCGTGGGGTGGAAGCAACAATCGGGCGGAGAACCTGCTCTTCTTCGCAGGACCCTCCCTGGAGAGCATGCGGCAACCGGGGTTCCTGGATGACGTGGCCCGCCTGACCCAGGAGCGCCGGCTCCCTTACGAGGCCCGACATCTGCTCGAGAAGAGGCTGGATCGTGACTGGTCCGGCGGCCTGGTGCTGACCGATGATTACGCTCCGTACGACCTGCTCATCGGCCGTGAAGGGGCTCGAACACCATTGGGAGGGAGGGGCAACTCTTCCGCTGGGGCCTCAGAAAAACACTAAGGCTCACAACGTGCATTGTTTCATATTTCCAACAAGATACGTACGATGTGGGGTGGGGCGAGAGTGGTGGATAACACCCTTGCTTCCCAGTAAATGGCTATGCTATAAGGTGCAGGCGTTGGCGGGGTTTGACGATATAATTTTGCGTAACCGCGCTCCTCGATCGGTTGGAGGACTGCAAAAGTACTCACTTCATTTCCTTCATCATCACTTAAGGAGGCAAGCTATGGGTAAAGCTATTTTGGCGGTAGTTCTGGGCCTCGTCTTCGTCGTGGCTGGGGCCACGGGCGCCTATGCGCTGCAATCCGGCGGCGTGGAGATTGGCGATCTGGAGACCGGCTCCGTCGTGGGTCAGCCCTTCTCGGAGCTTGACGTCGACGTCGAGTTGTACGCGCTGGAAAACGTCGGTGGGAAGAAAGTGTGGTATCCGCCGGTTTCCATTTTGAATCTGGTTGGGCGCGCAGGTCGTCCGGTGGTGATCAAAGTCACGAATAACACCTCCGGCGAGCACGGCTTCTCCCTGTCGGCCGACTCGCGGTTTGCCGGCCCCACCTCCATGAAGGTCAAGCTCGTCCTGAAGCCTGGAGAGACCAAGTTCATCGGTATTCCGACAAGCGACCTCACCTACGTGACGGCGGGAGGGATTCTGGAGTATAAGTGCCACCTCCATGACGCGCACCTCGGCGGGCACTTGTTGATTCAAAAGTAAGATCGAGACGTAACCCGAGTTCTCAAAAAAAAGGACACCCTCCGGTGAAAGAGGGTGTCCTTTTTTATTGGTCTACTGTTCTTGAACGATGGTATGGGGGGTGACGATCTAGACGACTTCCTCCGGCTTGCATTCGATCTTGGCTCCCAACGGGACGCTCTGCGTCGCCACAAGCTGGCCCTGAACAATCAGGAGAAGAAAACGCTCCTCGGTGTTACCCCGCTCATCGCGCCACTGCACGATCGTGTTGACATCCACGACCACTTCGTCCTTGGCTCCCCACTCCGCGTCATTCACGACCCAGAAGTGGCTTTGAGCTTCCGGGAAGCGCTTGACGACGAAATGCTCGATCACCTGGGAAATGTTACCGGTGTCGGCCACCGCGGTGGCGTTGAGACCCCACGACATGATCAGGCAGGCCAGCAGAGATTGGGCGAGACGCATCGGTGAGACCTCCGAGTTTGAGCGGCGCATGATCCCCGCGCCGCTCGACAGGGGCTCTGACGTGCTCGGCTACAGCACGCCACCTAGCATGAATTATACCAAACAACCGGCGGAGGCAAAGCATTTTGGCCTCGGCCGGCAATTCCTCTGGGGCTCGGCTTCCCAAAAAAAAGACCCTCCCCTGGCCGAGGAGGGCCCTCCAAAAGGTCCCATGGCGGATCATGGCACGAGGAACGACGCGTCAGTTCCTCACTCCGCTCCATACCTTGGCGGGGTCGATCTCCTTGTCCGGGTTCAGCTTCCGCGCTTTCTCGAGAAGCGTGTCCGTCGCTTCCGGGTAGGCCGGGTCAGAGATGCAGCAATTGTCGACGGGGCACACGGCCGCGCATTGCGGCTCATCAAAATGCCCCACACATTCGGTGCACCGCTCGTGGGTGATGATGTAGATGCTGTCCCCGACGCCCTGCCCTTCGCTGACCTGGTAGCCCTTGCCCTCGGCATCGCTCCTCGTCTCGAAGATGGCCTCATTCGGGCACTCCGGCAGGCATGCCCCGCAGGAAATACACTCGTCGGTGATCAACAACGCCATGAACCTTGCCTCCTTCTGACCGCGACGGATCCGCCCTTCAAATTTGGTATTGACAACGCGAGAAACGGCCGAACATATTCAACTGATCGGAATAAATAGTAGACCGCGCCTCATTCCCAAGTCAACCGAGCGGGTCTGCGCAGAAGGCCCAGGTGTTGAACCGCACGGGTCGTTGGGCCTCGCCTGAGCCAACAGGATCGCCAAACAGGATCCGCAGAAGCGGGTTTCGCCTGTCGTTCGCAAGGAGCGTCCGCGAGTGGAACATCCCCAAACGCCGCCAACCTCCGGCCCCAAGGGCAGGCGAGCGGTCTTGATGATTGCGCTCGCCCTCCTGCTCATCACGGCCAGCGTATTCCTGACCAGCCAGCAGGATCCTGGCACGTTCATCGTGACCTTTCCCAGCGGAAAGGAAATCATCACCGACGTCGCCGATACACCGGAAAAGATCTTTTTTGGCCTGGCCTTCCGGGACCATCTGCCGGAAGATCGGGGGATGGTGTATATTTTCGACGCCTCGGGGCGGCACCGGTTGACCACGAAGGCGTTCATGGTTCCGGTCGACATGATTTGGCTGGATGAAAGCAAATACGTCGTGCATACCGTCACCTGGGCCGAGCCATGCGGTGAGCAAGTGTGCCCCCAGTTCGGCCCGCCCCCCGAAAATGCACGGTACGTCGTCCAAACCGCAGCGGGGTTCGTCGAGAAGGAAGGCGTCAAGCCGGGGGATGTGTTGAAATTTACGCTCCGTTTGTGATCAGGCCCTGCGACGAAGCTCGCCTCGGCTAGGCTCGGGGCAAGCAGGGCAAGCCCTTCGACTGGGCTCAGGGCAAGGCGAAAGGAAGGCATGGAAGGGTATCAGCGGGTCTGCAAGATCGATGAGATTCCGCCCGGCACGTCCAAGGTGTTCACCGTGCATGAGCGGCCCATCGCCCTCTTTAATGTCGAGGGGAGCTTTTACGCCATTTATAATGTGTGCCCCCATGAGGGAGGTCCCCTTGGGGAAGGCCATGTGAAGGGGTGCGTCGTGACCTGTCCGTGGCATGATCTGGCATTCGATCTGAAAAACGGGCAGGGGACCGACGGCGGGGGGTATTGCGTGGGCAGTTATGAGGTTCGGATCGAAGAGGAGGAGGTCTTCATTGGCCCACGGCGCAAGATTTAGCGAAGCCTCAATAGGATTCCTTCCAATAGTATATCCTGCGATCCCCGTCTCTCTCCCCTCTCCCCCAGCAGGGGAGAGGGCCAGGGTGAGGGGGGCCAGGCCGACACAAAGGAGAGGTCAGTGACTGGCGACGGCACAGTCAGTGAACGGCAGCGTGACATGAAACGAATCTCCACCCAGGTGGGCTCGAGTTTTCGTGTTCATCTGGTGGAAGACCGCACGAGGGGCGAGCAATGGATGCCCGAGTATAATCCGGAGCAACTGGCCCTGCTGGACGATGAGTATCTCAGGATCGCCAGTAACAATGCGGTGGATTCGGGACGCCGCACGTTTGAGTTTCAAGCGGTCGTTCCCGGTGAGCACCGCCTGGTGTTCGACAAGCGCATGGGGTGGAAGTTCACTGCCGAAGACCGCCGCGTGTTCCTGATCGACGCAGGCGCGAAGGACTGAAAGGTCGGATTCGATGCCGGACATCGGCTTTGTGAACGGTCAAGTCGCCCCTCTCGCCGAGGCCACCGTGTCGGTGGAGGATCGGGGATTCCAGTTCGGTGACGGGATCTACGAGGTGATTCGGACTTATGGGGGCGAGCTCTTTCAAGCGCAGGCGCACCTGGAGCGCCTCGCCCGCAGCGCGCAGGCCATTCAGCTGACCCTGCCCTATGACCTGCCCAAATGGATGGCCTATATTAAGGATGGCATCGACCGGGCCGGTTACCGCGAATCCAAGGTCTACCTCCAGGTGACCCGGGGTGTCGCTCCCCGGGATCACCAGATTCCGGAGGGGCTGGTCCCAACGGCGGTGATGACGATCCGGGAGATGAGCGAGCTCGACCCCCGGCAGCGCGAGGAAGGGGTGGGCGTGGTCACGTTGGAGGACATGCGCTGGGGGCGGTGCGATATCAAGAGCATCGATCTCCTTCCCAACGTCCTGGCGAGGCGTCACGCTCGCGATGCGGGCGCCTTTGAAACGATTTTCATCAGGAATGACCAAGTGACGGAGGGCGCGGTCGCCAACGTCATGCTCGTGCAATCCGGAGGACTCGTCACCCCGCCGGAAGGCCCGCACATCCTGCCGGGCGTCACCCGCCGTGTGGTCCTTGAGCTGGCGCAGAAAGACGGCATCTCTGTTGAGGAGCGGCCGGTCACGGTCCGAGAGCTGCGGGCCGCGGACGAAGTCTTTCTGACGGGCACCACCGTGGAGGTGCTGCCTGTCGTACGGGTCGATGGCGAGAGGATCTCGACGGGGAGGCCCGGCGACCTGACGCGACGCTTAAGTGCGCGATTCCGCGCGCTCGTTGCCTAGTTGCCCCTTGCCATAACGGGGCGCTTAATGGTAACGTTACGCGGCTGTGGAAGTGGGCGTCCGCCCACTTTTTTGTTTGAGACGCTGTTGCCCTGGGGTCGACTGCCGAATTTGAGGCCCCGCCGCCGTCGCTTCGACGGCCGAAGACCGGGCCAGAGACCGGGATGGCTGCGCAGACGACCCAACAGGTGATCGACCGGGTCCAGGCGATCGCGGATCCGATCGTGCGCGCGCTCGGCTTGGAGCTCGTGGAAGTCGCCTGCGCGGGGCAGGGGGCGCGGACGATCGTCCGGGTGTTTATCGACAAGCCGGAAGGCGTACAGCTGGGCGATTGCGAACAGGTGCATCGGTCCCTCGGCCACGCGCTGGATGTGGAAGACCCCATTCCACATGCCTACACCCTGGAAGTCTCCTCTCCGGGGCTCGATCGGCCCTTCCGAACGAGACGGGACTACGAGAAAACGCTTGAGCAGAGGGTTCAGCTGAAGCTCAGGCAGCCGGTCCAGGGCCAGTATCGGCTCGTGGGTCGACTGCTGGCGGTGGAGGAATCGGGCATCCAGCTCATCCTCGACGAAGGCCGCACGGAGCGGGTGGCGCAGGTGCCGTGGCAGGAGATCCTTGAGGCCCGGCGCGAAGTGGAATTCTAGGTGCGACAGGAGATACGACGGACATGAATCGAGATCTGATTGCCGTCATCGATCAAATCGGCCGAGAAAAGGGCATCGACAAGACCCGCGTCATTTCGGCGGTCGAGTCGGCTCTGCAAACGGCTGCGAAAAAACGGTTCGGGCAGGGCGAAAACATCCAGGTCGAGATCGATCCGAAGACGGGCGAGATCTCCGTGGTGTCCAAGCGGACCATCGTTGAGTCGGTGACCAATCCCAAGGCCGAGATCTCGCTCACCGAGGCTCGGGAGTACGACGCGGAGGCCGAGGTCGGGGACGAGATCGGGTCGATGATCGAAATGGAGGAGCTGGGTCGCATTGCCGCGCAGACAGCCAAGCAGGTGATCTTTCAAAAGGTCCGGGAGGCCGAATGGGAGGCCGTGCAGAGGGAATACGCGACGCGCACGGGCGACCTCGTCAATGGCATCATTCTGGGTCAGGAGCGGCGCAACTGCCTGGTGGATCTCGGCAAGACCGAGGCTATCCTGCCCGTGTCCGAGCAGATCCCGCGCGAGACCTATCGGCGCGGCGACCGGCTCAAGGCCATGCTGCTCGACGTGCGAAAGACGCCCAAGGACGTGCAAGTGGTCTTGTCGCGCACGCACCCCCAGTTCGTCGCGAAGCTGTTCGAGCTTGAAGTGCCCGAGGTGGCCGAGAAGATCGTCGAGATCAAGGGGATCGTACGGGAGCCGGGAGATCGGACCAAGATCGCCGTCGCGTCCCGCGACAAGGCGGTTGATCCAGTCGGCGCGTGCGTGGGCATCAAGGGGTCGCGGGTGCAGGCGGTGGTTCGCGAGCTGCGCGGAGAGAAGATCGACATCATCCCCTATACACAAGATCCACGCGTGTTCATCGCGGAAGCCTTGAATCCCGCCTCCATTGAGAAGGTTGGCATCGATGAGGAGAAGAAATCGGCCCTGGTGGTGGTCGCTGACTCGCAGCTGTCGCTCGCGATCGGGAAGAACGGTCAGAACGTGCGGCTGGCGGCCAGGCTGACCGGGTGGAAGATCGACATCATCAGCGCCACGGAGTACGAAAAGGAAAAAGTCGAGCGCGACAAGGAGATCAAGGCGGCGCTCGCCGAGGAGGCACAGGCTCAGCGCGAGGAGGAGGAGGCTCGCGCCCAGCGGCAGCTGGCGCAAGCGGAGGCCGAGAACGCGGAGGCGGCGGAGACGCCCGCGCCCGACTCTCAAGCCCAAGGGGCTGGCGAGCCTGTCGAAACAGAAACGGGATCGGACGCAGCCGCGGACGACAAGGACGAGGGAGACGGACAACAGGGAATGGCGGCTTCCGCGTAGAGCGGGGGATGCCCGCTGATCATACGCATCTGGATGCGGCCACACTGTGAAGGTCAATGAGAGTCTATGAATTGGCGAAAAAGCTCGGGATGGAGAACAAAGAGCTGATTCCCGAGTTGAAGCGGTTAGGGGTGCCGGTCGCCTCGCACAGCAGTGCCCTCGACGACCCGACGGTCGATCGGGTCATGGAGCAACTGGGCGGCAAGGCCGGGTCGCCGCGGAAAGCGGCGGCGGAGGAGAAGAAGGGCAAACAGGCCAAAGCAGCCTCCGACTCGGCATCGCGCGGCGGCAAAGTGGCGGCCGTGGCCGAGGAATCCGGAAAACCCGAGAAACGTCGCATCCTCATCAAGCGAAAGAAGGCCGATGAGGAGCTGGCCGTCGAGGCCGAGCCCGCTCCCTCGGTCGCGCAACCGGAAAAGCCCCCGGCTCCACCGACGGCCCCGGCACCGTGGCCGACTCCTGCCGAGTCCGGGAAGCCGAGCGAGCTCACACCCCTCGAGCCGTGGTCCCGGCCGGCGCCCGAAATCAGCGCTCCCACCGAAGCCCAAGCGGCGGACCAGCAGCCCGCCGCCACATTGGCACCCCAGGCTCCTCCTCTGACGACAGCCCCGGCGCCTTCGGTCGCCGGGCCCCAGGATGTTCGCCTTGAGAAGCGCAAGGGCGTCTCCTTGCAGGGCGTGGAGTCCACCGAGGCCAAAGATCGACTCAAGAAAGTCAAGAAGCCAGGGCGCACGCGGGAGCAGGAAGATTTTCGAGAGGACGCGACGCGGTGGCAGGACCTGCGCGCCATCCCGATTCACCGGCGCGAGGACCGGTCACGGCATGCTGCGCCGTCGTCCCTGGCCGAGATCACGAAGCCGCGCAAGAAAGTCATCAAGGTCACCACCGGGTTGACCATCAAAGACTTCGCGGAATTGGTGGGGCAGCGGCCCTCGGACATCATTCGCCGGATGATGGAATCGGGGCAGATGCTGACCCTCAACCAGCCGATCGATCCGGACGCGGCGGTGGTGATCGCCGAGAACCTGGGCCTGAAAGCCGAGGTTTCGACCGAAAAGCACGGCGAGGAGTTGCTGGAGGAAGCCGTCGAGGCCGTTGAGGAGGAGCACCCGGAGCCGCGTCCGCCCGTGGTGACGATCATGGGCCACGTTGATCACGGGAAGACATCCCTGCTCGACGCCATTCGGCAGACGAAGGTCACCGAGCAGGAAGCGGGGGGGATCACCCAGCACATCGGTGCCTACACGGTGCAGGTTCATGGCAAGAGCGTCACCTTCCTGGATACCCCCGGCCATGAAGCCTTCACCGCGATGCGCGCGCGTGGCGCCAAGCTGACGGATGTCGTCGTGCTGGTGGTGGCCGCCGATGACGGCGTCATGCCGCAAACGGTGGAGGCCATCAACCATGCCAGCGCGGCGGGGGTGCCCATCATCGTCGCGATCAACAAGATCGACAAACCCAACGCCAACGTCGAGCGGGTCAAGAACGCCCTGACGGAGCACAATCTGATCCCGGAGTCCTGGGGCGGTCAGACGATCTTCGTCGAGGTGTCGGCCAAGCAAAAGATCGGGTTGGAGTCCGTGCTGGAGATGATCTTGCTCCAGGCCGAGGTGATGGAATTGAAGGCCGATCCCAAGCGGCCGGCCAAAGGCCTCGTCATCGAGGCCAAACTGGACCGTGGTCGCGGCGCAGTGGCGACGGTCCTGGTGCAAAGCGGCACCCTCAAGGTGGGGGATGCCTTCGTAGTGGGGAGCTTCAGCGGGCGCGTCCGCGCGCTCCTCTCCGACACGGGCCACAAGGTGATGAAGGCCGGACCGTCGACACCCGTGGAGGTGATCGGGCTCCCCGGTGTTCCCTCGGCGGGCGATCAATTCGTGGCGGTCAAGGACGAGCGTGTCGCGCGTGAGATCGCCGAGGCGCGGATGCAGAAGCAAAGGACCGCGGAGCTGTCCGCCGGCGCGGCGCGCGTCAGCCTGGACGATCTGTACACGAAGATCCAGGAGGGCGAAGTCAAGGAGCTGTCGCTGGTGATCAAGGCGGATGTGCAGGGGTCCGCCGAGGCGCTGACACAGGCGGTTGAAAAGCTGTCGGCTCCAGCCGTGAAGCTGCGGGTCATCCACCGCGGGGTCGGCGGCATTACCGAGACGGACGTCATGCTCGCCTCCTCATCCGGCGCGATCATCATCGGCTTCAACGTGAGGCCCGAGTCAAAGGCGGCCAATCTCGCGGAGCAACAGGGTGTCGATATTCGTCTGTACTCCGTGATCTACGATGTCGTGGGCGACATCAAGGCGGCGATGGAGGGGCTGCTCGAGCCGACGATCAAGGAGCGCGTGCTCGGTCGGGCAGAGGTTCGCCAGATCTTCAGTATTCCCAAAGTCGGGACTGTGGCCGGCTGTTACGTGGTGGAGGGCACCATCGCCCGGTCCAACGCCGGTGTGCGTGTGGTGAGAGACCACGTCACGGTCTACGAGGGCAAGCTCGGCTCGCTCCGCCGGTTCAAAGACGATGTCCGTGAAGTGCAGCAGGGGTACGAGTGCGGCATCGGCGTGGAGAATTTCAACGACGTGAAGATGGGGGATATCCTCGAAGTCTTTGTCCATGACAAGGTCGCCGCGAAACTCTGACACCCGAGTATCCATCCCCTTCAGGCATCATCGCTGCGGGCATGATTATAGGGCTGTGTACGATTGAGCTGTTCATCCCCGACGCCCACTCCCTCAAGGCAAAGCGGCAGATACTGTTGAGCCTGAAGGAACGCCTGCGCAGCAAATTCAACCTGTCCGTGGCCGAGGTGGGCGATCAGGACTTATGGCAGAAGGCCATGCTTGGCCTCGCCTGCGTGGCCAACGAAAGCGCTCACGTGAATCGGGTTCTGGATCAGGCCCTGAATCTCGTGCGGTCGATCCCGACCATTGAGTTGGTCAACAGTCGGATTGAGCTATTGTGAATACGATCGTCCCTCGTCCGGTCAGGTTCGAAGCCCGCACCGTCGAGAGAGCGTCGAGCATTGAGTGGCAAAGCCGGGATACAAACGAGCCGCGCGTGTCGCGGATCAGATCCGAATGGAAATCGCCGATATCCTGCTGCGGAAGACCAAGGACCCGCGTCTGCATGCCGTGACCGTCACGGACGTCGAGCTAACCGACGATCTCCGTCTGGCCAGAGTCTACGTCACCACGATGCAGCAGGGTGAAACGGAAGCCCTCGCCATGTCCGGGCTGCAGCGGGCCGCGGGGTTCATCCGTGGTGAGCTGGGCAAGCGATTGTCGCTGCGCTACAACCCGTCCCTCGAGTTCCACAAGGACATCAGCGGCCCGCGCGGTGATCGCATCCTCGCCCTCTTGGAGGGCTTGGAGCCGGACGCGGGCGGGGAGATCGAAAGCGGCGAGGCCCCGCATGAGCGAGGGGCCGAGCGGACGGAGGACGGCGCGGAGAGATGAAAGCGGGGGTCGTCGAGAGACAGGCCGTGACGGACGGGGTGCTGAACCTCAACAAGCAGCCCGGATGGACGTCGCACGACGTCGTCGCCAAGTTGCGGGCGGTTCTGGGGGTGCGTCGGATCGGGCACGCAGGCACGCTGGACCCGTCGGCGACGGGCGTGCTGCCGATTCTGGTGGGCAAGGCGACTCGCATCGCCGAATACCTCGTCGAATGGGACAAGGAATATCGTGTCGTGCTGCGCCTGGGCGAGACGACCGACACGCAGGATGCCACGGGCACGGTGCTGGCGACCCGATCGGTGGAGGGCGTGACGCCCGGACGCATCCGCGAGGTCGTGGCGGGATTCGTGGGAAGCCAGCGGCAACTCCCGCCGATGTACTCAGCCGTGAAGGTGAACGGAGTCCCGCTGTACAAGTCGGCGCGGTCTGGCCGTACCGTCGAACGGGAGACGCGGGAGATCACCGTGCATGACATCGCGGTGGCGGACATCGCCGGCTGCGACGTCACCCTGCTGGTGCGGTGCTCCAAGGGGACCTACGTCAGAACCCTCTGCGCGGATATCGGGGAGGCCCTGGGTGTGGGCGGGCACGTGCGTGAGTTGGCACGGACTCGTGTCGGGCCCCTGCGGGTCGAGGACGCGCTGACGGTGGATGAAGTCGCCATGCGGCAGGACCGCGGCGAGCTGGGAGAGCTGTTCATGTCGATGGATCAGGCGCTCGGCGAGCTGCCCGCCGCCTCGCTGGACCAAGCGACCTCGGACCGTGTCGTGCACGGGGTGGCCGTGCCATTGCAGGCCCTGCGCTGGGAGGCCGGGGCCGCACGGCCGGCGGGGACGATCGTGCGACTGAAAGATCCGAGCGGGCGCCTGCTCGCGCTCGGGTCCCTCCCGCAGGCCGGTGCCGAATCGGGGCATGCGGCTTCGGTGTTGGCGATCGTGAAAGTCTTCGCGGATCCTTAGGGGTGACGCAGCTGCCCTTCGACTGGGCTCAGCTGGCGACGAGCTCGGCCGAGTCGGGCCGTGAGCTTGGTCGAACGGCAGCCTCTGAGGCTGCCACCACAGTCGCCATAAGATGGCGCGGCGACAGAATGATAGAGCGTGGTATCAACAGCAACAAGGCTGTAACAAGGAAATGTTGTGAGGGAGTGGAGGAGTGAAAGATGGCCTTTACGGGAACTCAGAAGAAAGACATCGTTCAACAGTACAAACAGAACGAGAAGGACACCGGTTCACCGGAAGTCCAGATCGCGGTGCTGTCGAACCGGATCGGGTATTTGACGGAGCATTTCAAGCTCCATAAGAAGGATCATCACTCCCGGCGGGGATTGTTGCAGATGGTCAGCCGGCGACGGCGCCTGCTCGACTATCTACGGCACAAGGATCAAGCCCGCTATCGAGCGGTGATCGAGCGGTTGGGAATCCGCAAGTGACACTTCGCCCGCCGACGCTGTGGCGAGTGACGCTGCGCCTCGGACGGGGCTGTCACGCAGATGAACACGGAAATGAACTGAAGGGCAAGGGGCGAGAGGCTAGGGGCAAGGGGGAAGAATTTCACCCCTCGCCGCTTGCCACTGGCCACGCGCCCGGTTCTTCAGTGTATTTCTGTGGGCATCTGGGTGACAGGGATTAAGAGGAGATTGTGAGACCATGGTACATTCAGTCGAACTGGAGGTGGCCGGTCGCACATTGCGGCTGGAGACCGGTCGGGTGGCCAAGCAGGCGGGCGGAGCGGTCTGGGCTTCGTATGCCGACACGGTGGTGCTCGCCACGGCCGTTGCGTCGCAGACCGTCAGGGCGGGGATCGAGTTCCTTCCGCTGACGGTCGATTACCTGGAAAAAACCTACGCCGCGGGCAAGATTCCCGGCGGCTATTTCAAGCGGGAGGGACGGCCCTCCGAAAAGGAGGTGCTGACCAGCCGTCTGATCGACCGGCCGTTACGGCCGCTCTTCCCGGAGGGCTATTACTTCGAAACTCAGGTGATCGCCGCCGTCCTGTCGGCGGACCAGACTGGGACCTCGGATGTGGTCGGCATCACCGCGGCCTCGGCGGCGGTCGCGCTGTCCGACATCCCGGTCGAGGCGCCCATTGCGGGCGTCAGGATCGGGCGGGTGAACGGCCAGTTCGTCGTGAACCCGGACCTTGCCGCCTGCGAGACGAGCGATTTGAGCTTGGTCGTGGCCGGGACCGACACGGCGGTCATGATGGTCGAGGGCGGGGCAAACCAGCTGCCCGAAGCCACCATGATCGAGGCCATCGAGCTGGCGCACCGCGAGATCAAGAAGATCATCGCCAAGATCCGCGAGCTCCAGGCGCGGGCGGGCAAGCCCAAGCGGCAGGTGATCACGGAGAAGATCGATCCCGCGCTGACCGAGCAGGTCAGGCAATTGGTGGCCACTCCCATTCGGGAGGCGATCCTGATTCCCAACAAGAGCGCGCGCCAGGAGCGATTGGGCGCCGTCCTCGACGAAACGCTTCAAAAGCTCAAGACGGAGGATGATCCGGATCGTCAACGGCATATCAAGCTGGTGTTTCACGGCCTGGAGTACAGTGAAGTCCGCAACATGATTCTCGAAAAGCGGGTACGGGCGGACGGCCGCGGACCGAGCGACATACGCGCCATCACCTGCGAGGTCGGGGTTCTGCCACGGACGCACGGGTCGGCCTTGTTCACCAGAGGCGAGACCCAGAGTCTGGCCGTCGTCACGCTGGGGACGACGGAGGATGAGCAGCGCATCGACGCCCTGGAGGGTCAGTACTTCCGGACCTTCCTGCTCCATTACAACTTCCCGCCGTTCAGCGTGGGGGAGGCCCGCCCGCTCCGATCGCCGGGGCGTCGGGAAGTCGGCCACGGCGCGCTGGCGGAACGCGCCCTGAGACCGGTCCTGCCCACCAAGGAGGAGTTCCCGTACACCCTGCGACTCGTCTCGGACATCCTCGAGTCGAACGGCTCCTCGTCGATGGCGACCGTCTGCGGGGGCGCCCTGGCGATGATGGATGCGGGCGTGCCGATCAAGGAGCCCGTCGCCGGCATTGCGATGGGGCTCATCAAGGAACAAGACCGGGTCGTCGTGCTCTCCGACATCTTGGGACTGGAAGACCACCTCGGCGATATGGATTTCAAGGTGACGGGCACGAGGAACGGCGTCACGGCGCTTCAGATGGACATCAAGATCGGCGGCATCACCGCCGACCTGATGCGCCAGGCCTTGGAGCAAGCTAGAGCCGGCCGGATGCACATTCTGGAGCGCATGCACGAATCGCTGCAGACCCCGCGCTCGGAACTGTCGCCCTTCGCTCCGCGCATCTTCACGATGAAGATCAAGACCGACAGGATCCGCGATGTCATCGGGCCGGGTGGCAAGACCATCCGCGGCATCATCGCGGAGACAGGAGTCAAGATCAACGTGGACGACAGCGGCACGATCACCATCGCAGCGGTCGACGGCGCGGGGGCCCAGAAGGCCATCGACGCGATCAACCGTCTGACGGAGGAGGTGGAGGTCGGCAAGATCTACCTGGGCACGGTCCGGAAGATCATGGATTTCGGCGCATTCGTCGAGGTCCTGCCCGGCACCGACGGCTTGGTCCACATTTCGCAGTTGGCGCATCACCGCGTGAAGGCGGTGACGGACGAAGTCAGGGAGGGCGAGCAAATCCTCGTCAAGGTGCTGGAGATCGACAAGCAGGGCAAGATCCGGCTCAGCCGGAAGGAAGCCATGGAGCCGACGTCCAAGCCGCCGGAGCGCGAGCCCGCCGCGGGGTAGCGACGCATGTACCGCAAGCTCGTGTTGGACAACGGGGTCCGTGTGGTGGCCGAGCGTTTGCAGGCCACCCGCTCGGTCACCATTGGCGTCTGGGTCAACGTGGGCTCCCGCGACGAGCAGCCTGGGCAAGAGGGCGTGTCGCATTTTCTGGAGCACATGTTTTTCAAGGGGACCCGGCGGCGCTCCGCCACGCAGATCTCGCGCGAGACCGATGCGCTCGGCGCGGAAATG
>JBFGRM010000035.1:0-15178 GCA_041563675.1 Nitrospiraceae bacterium
AAGCGGCTGGCGGAGAAATGGAATCTGGAACCGGGGCGTGAGCTCGACCTCTTCGTGGGCACCGCGCGCCGTCAGGTGACGGTGGAGGGCGAGATCACGGCGACGACGGCCCTGTCGTCGGCCTGGGAGCACCTGGCCGTCATGGACATCGCGGCGGCCCAGGAGCTCATCGGGCTCGTGGGACGACTCGATCGAATCGACGTGGTCACCGGCACGGAGCGATCCGTCGAGAACGTGGCGGCGGCCCTTCGGGACCTGCTCCCTGCGACCGTGACGGTGGCGCGTCCGTCTCATCGCAGCCGGCAGGTGGAGCGGATGGTCAGGGCGTTCCAGCTCAACCTGACGACGCTCAGCGCCGTCGGGCTCCTGGTGGGGCTGCTGCTGGTCTATAACACCGTCTCCTACGCGGTCGTTCAGCGCCGTCGGGAGATCGGGGTGTTCCGCGCCATCGGCATGCCGCGGGGCGGGGTGATGACGCTGTTCATCGCCGAAGGCGCCCTGATGGGGCTCGTCGGCGGCGTGGTCGGCGGGTGGCTCGGGGCCATGTATTCCACCCGGATCGTGGGGATGTTGAGGCGGAGCGTGTCGGAGCTCTATGCCCAAGTCCCGCCCGGCGCCGGCCCGATGGGAGCTGATCTCGACAGCATCCTTCTCCAGAGCGCCGTGCTCGGCATGGGCGTGTCGATCATCGGGGCGCTCGCCCCGAGCCTGGAGGCCAGTCGCACCCAGCCGGCGCGGGCCTTGGCACCGGGCCAATACGAAGACGCCCAGGAGGACCGGGCGGGCCGGTTGGCCGTGGCGGGAGGCGTGATGCTGGTGCTGGCGCTCGCGCTGGCGCTCCCGGGCCCGGTCGGGGACCTGCCGTTGTTCGGCTACGCGTCCGCCTTGAGCCTGCTCCTGGGGTTGTCGTTTCTGGCGCCGCTGTTCCTGCGCGCCTTCGGTGCCTCCGCCGGCCTGGAACGAGGCCGCCTCACGCCGGGCATGATGAGCGCGGCCCTGGGACGACTGGCGGCGGACCAGATCGGGCGCAGCCCGGGCCGCAACGGTGTCACCGTGTCGGCGCTCATGGTGGGCGTCGCGATCATGGTCGGCGTCGGCATCATGGTGCAAAGCTTCCGGCAAACGGTGGAGGACTGGATTCAGCAGACCATCATCGCGGACCTCATTGTGGCCCCGGCGGCCTGGCCCGTCGGCGATGAAGGGGCGGGGCAGGGCTATCGGATTCCGCTGTCCGTCGCCGGGGCCGTGGCGACGGTGCCGGGCGTCGCCGCCGTGGACATCTACCGCAATATGCGGATCGAGGTTGGCGGCCGGACGGTCTCGCTGGTGGCGCGGGATCTCGAGGTGCATGCGACCTGGAGCCGCTATCTTTTTTTCGAAGGGGAATCGGCCGCGGTGCTGGAGCAGACGCGCGCACGAGAAGGTGTCGTGGTCTCGGAAGTGTTTGCCAGGAACGCGGGAGTCGGCGTGGGCGAGGAGGTGACCCTGAAGACACCGCAAGGCCCGCGCGCCTTTCCGGTCATGGGGGTGTTCTACGATTATGCGACGGACGGGGGGAAGGTCGTCATGGATCATGGCCTCTTTCGGCGATTGTGGGATGACCCATCGACGTCGGTCATCCCCGTCTACCTGCACCCCGGGGCCGACCTCGAGACGGTGCGTCGGGACATCGAAGGGAGCGTCGGCCGCCAGGGTGAGCTGGCCATTCTCCGGAACGCGGACATCAAGGAGGAAATTCTCGCCATCTTCGATCGCACGTTCACGGTGACCTATGCCTTGGAATTGATCGCGGTCACGATCGCGCTGCTGGGCATCGCGAACACGGTCTTGACCTCCGTCCTGGAACGGCAGCGCGAGATCGCCACGATGCGCGCGATCGGAGCCAGTGCGCCGCAGATCAAACGGCTGGTTCTCTGGGAGACGTCCTACCTGGGTCTGATCGGCGGGCTGCTCGGGGTGGTGGCGGGCGTGCTGCTGGCGATCCTCCTCATCGAGGTGATCAATCGCCAATCCTTCGGGTGGACGATTCGCTTTCTCTTCCCGCCACGGCTCGTCTTGGAGGCCATGGCGGTGGCGCTCGTGGCCGCCGTCGCGGCGGGCTACCTCCCGGCCGTCTGGGCAGCTCGGCAGCCCATCTCGGAAGGACTTCGTTACGAGTGAGAAGTCAGGAGTGAGGAGAAAGGAAGGAAGAAGGAAGGTAGAAGTTTCAATTTCTTTTCTGTCATTCCTGCGAAAGCAGGAATCCAGATCCCGTCGCTGGGCGGGTGTCCGTCAGGGCGTCGGGTGGCAAGATGGATGCCTGCTTTCGCAGGCATGACGGGAGGGAGGTTTTCAATCAGCACTCAGCAGTGCTTTTTCTCCTCACCCCTCACTCCTGACTCCTCACTCCTGACACTTCCCGTTGATAGTCCGCGACAACCTCGAAGCCCATATCTTCGATCAGCTTCCAGACGGCTGGTGCCGGATCGCCGGGGGTCGTGAGATAGCCGTCGACGAAGAGGGAGTCGGCGGGGTAGAGGGCCAGGGGCTGGAGGCTGCGGAGGTTGAACTCGCGGCCGCCCGCCACCCGGATTTCGGTCCGCGGGTGCAAGAACCGGAATAGGCAGAGTGCCTTGAGGCAGCGCTGCGGCGTCAGGTCGTGACAGGATTCCAGGGGGGTGCCGGGAACCGGGTGCAGCATGTTGACCGGAATGGAGTCGGGTTTGACGTCGCGCAGGGCCAGCGCGAGATCAACGATATCCTCGTCCCGCTCTCCCATCCCGATGATGCCACCCGAGCAGATTTCCAGGCCCGCCGACCGTGCGTGCCGGATCGTGTTCAAGCGGTCCTGGAACGTGTGCGTCGTGCAGATGTCGGAGTGGTAGCGTTCGCTGGTATTGAGGTTGTGGTTGATCCGATCGACCCCGGCGGCCTTGAGCTGGCGGGCTTGCTCCTCGTCGAGGAGTCCCAGCGAGCAGCAGATCTGGATCGGGATCTCCCGCTTGACGGCCCGGACGGCTTCCGCAATATCCTGCACTTCGCGCTCGAGCGGGCTGCGGCCGCTGATGACGACGCAGTACCGCTGGGCTTTCGCCTGTGCGGCGCGCCGGGCTCCCTCGAGCATGCGCTCTTTTGAGACGAGTGCGTATCGGTCAATCTGCGCCGTCGAGATGCTGGACTGTGAGCAGTAGTGGCAGTCCTCCTGACAGGCGCCGCTCTTCGCGTTCAGCAGCATCTGCAGCCGCACCGTCCGCCCGAAGTGGCGCTCACGAACCTTGAACGCGGCCGCGAGCAGTTCGAGCAATCGCTCGTCCGGCGTGGTGAGCAGGGCGGCGGCTTCGTCCCGTGAGAGGGGCTCGTCCCCCAGGGCTTTGTCGACGTAATCTTGGAAGTCCACCATCATAGACGTGCTCCTCGGCTGAAGACATTCCCGCAAAATCGAGTTTCGTGGATCTGAGAACGGCAGGCCCCGCTAGGCCTGACGACGGGCTCGTTCCGTTCTGGCTTTGAGACCGCGGCGGGCCGCTGCCGCGAGTGGGACCGCTTGCGTGGGGAGGCGGAGCCGCTTGGCGTCGCGCCACAATCTCTCCAGCCCGTAGTGGGACCGGATGTCGGAGCGAAACACGTGCGTCACGACGTCGCCGAAATCCATGAGGATCCACTGCGCGCTCCTCGTGCCTTCGACGCTCAAGGGATGCTGGTGCTGGTCGGAGAGCACGGCGTCGATGTTGTCCGCGATCGCCTTGACCTGACGCTCCGAGTCCCCGGAGCAGATCACCAGATAATCGGCGACGGAGGTGAGCTTCGCGACGTGGAGAATGAGGACGTTGGAGGCTTTTTTCTCGAGCGACGCCCACGCGATGGCACGGGCTTTCACTCTGGAGTCGGCGACGATTGGGTTCCTCACGTATAAAGACCGTGGCGGATTATATAAGATTCGACATCGCGGGGCAACAACCCCGTAACTGGTTGATTTGCTTTCAGCCGATGGCGAATGTCCGACGCCGAAATCGGGCAGGGCGGGAGACGCAGCAGGGTCAAGGCCGTCCGGTCGGAGAGCTCCAGGTCGAGACGATCCGCACGGCCCCTGTCCAGGGCTTCGAGGTGGACGGGCTTGATCGAGGGCAGCAGTGTAAGGCCCCCCAGGGACGCAAAGGCCGCCCGCGGTCGGGAGACGACGACGAAGTGACACAGCCGCAGCAGCTCCTCGACCCGGCGCCACGTCGCAATATCCAGAAACGAGTCCAGACCGATCAGGAAATGCAACTCGGTGCCGGCGCCGTACTCCTGTTGCAGCGCCTGGATCGTATCGATGGAATACGACTTGTCGGGGCGGCGCAGCTCGACGTCGGACAGCGCAAAGGTCGGATCGTCGGCAATCGCGAGCTTGACCATCTCGTACCGGTCCCGGGCCGGTGCGAGCGAGGTTGTGCTCTTGTGCGGGGGGTCGTTCGACGGCACGAACAGGATGCGGTCCACGCCGATGTGGTCCCTCGTCTGCGAGGCGATCCGGAGATGACAGTTGTGAACGGGATTGAAGGTGCCGCCGAAGAGGACGAGACGCATGTCAGCAGGAAGGTGAGGAGTGAGGAGTTAGGAGTGAGGCGTCCGGAGCAAAGAAGGGGAAATAGAGGTAAGCGTGCCTCTTCTCCGTCATGCCTGCGAACGCAGGCATCCATCTTTCTTCCGTATCTATCCGGGGACTGGATTCCTGCTTTCGCAGGAATGACGAGTAAAAGAGATTCCGCCTCACGCTTGACACCTTGCGATTAGAGAAGGGCCAGATTATCTCGATGGATGACCTCTTCGTACAGTTGCTGACCGACGACGCGGGTGACTTCGCTGGTCTTGAGTCCCTTGATACGCTGCAGGACCTCCGAGGAGAAATTCGCAAGCCCCTTCGCGAACTCCTTCCCGTGTCGATCCGTGCACGTCACGGCATCGCCCGGATCGAAGTCGCCCTTGATCTCGAGGATGCCCGAGGGCAGCAAGCTCTTCCCGCGGTGCGTCAACGCCTCGACGGCCCCCTCGTCGAGGACGATCTGCCCCTTGGCCCGCAGCGTGTGAGCGATCCAATGCTTCCGGCTCCCGAGTCGCCGCTGGCTTGGGACGAAGAGGGTGCCCGCGTCGTCGCCTTTCAAGGCGGTCGCAAGGAGGCCCGGCTTCTGTCCATTGAGAATCAGGGTCGGGACGCCGTACTGTCCGGCGTTCTTGGCGGCCAGTACTTTGGTCGCCATGCCTCCGGTGCCCTCAAAGCTGCGGGACAAGCCGGCACGTTGCTCGATGTCGGGCGTGATCTCCGTGACCAGGGGGATGCGCGTCGCGGAGGCCTTGACGCGAGGGTCTTCCGTGAAGAGCCCGTCGACGTCGGACAGCATCACCAGGAGGTCCGCATCCACCAGGTGCGCGACATGCCCCGCCAGCGAGTCGTTGTCCCCGAACCGGATCTCGTCGACCGACACCGTGTCGTTTTCATTGATGATGGGAATGACGCCGAGAGAGATCAGCGTCGTCAAGGTATGGCGGGCGTTGAGGAAGAGCTTGCGGTCGGCCAGCTCCTGGTGCGTGAGCAGGACCTGCGCCACCGTCTGCCCGAGCCGGCTGAAGGCCTTCTCGTAGGCCCACATGAGGCGGCTCTGTCCCACCGCGGCCGCGGCCTGCTTGAAGGGCAAGCCCTTGGGTTGGCTGGTCAGGCCCAGCTTGCGAATGCCCGACACGATCGCGCCGGAGGACACGAGGACGACTTCGCGCTTCTCCTGCTTGAGCGCGGCCAGCTCGTCGCTGAGCCGCTCGATGCGGTCGGCCTCCAGGCCCTGATCGCGGGACGCGACGAGGCTGCTCCCAACCTTGACCACGATGCGCCGGGCTTGTGTCAGGAGGCGGTCGCGCACGAGGCCCTCCGGAACGTCTCCACTCGCTGCCCCACGAAGTTGACGAGGTCTTCCACGCCGGCGCGGGTCACCGCCGAGATCAAAAAGCTGGGCACCTTGCGGCGGGTGCAGTCTGACTGCAACGACTGCCACAGGGTTTCGTCGGTGCACACATCCGCCTTCGTCCCCACGACGGCGAAGGGTTTGGTGCTCAGGCCGGGATCATAGGCGGCGAGCTCCCGCCGCGTGGCCTCGAGTGTGGCGACCGGATCGTCACCGGACCATCCCGACACGTCGATGAGGTGCAGGAGGAAGGATGTCCGCTCGACATGGCGCAGGAACTGGAAGCCCAACCCCTTGCCCTCGTGTGCCCCCTCGATGAGCCCGGGAATGTCCGCGACGACGAAGCTGTGGTCGTCGCCGTGGCGGACGACCCCGAGCACGGGCGTCAGGGTGGTGAACGGGTAGTCGGCGACCTTCGGCCGCGCGGCGGAGATGGCGGAGATCAGTGTGGATTTGCCGGCGTTGGGCAGGCCCACCAAGCCGACGTCCGCGAGGAGCTTCAGCTCGAGGCGAAGCCACCGTTCCTCGCCGTCCTGACCCGGCTCAAATTTCGTCGGCGTCCGGTTCGTGGGCGTGGCGAAATGCGAGTTGCCGCGTCCGCCCTTCCCACCCTTGGCGACAACGAGAGTTTGGCCGTCCTCGGTCAGGTCCCCGACTTCCTCGCCGGCTGCGTCGTCAAGGATCTGGGTGCCGACCGGCACCTGAATGACCACGTCGGGACCGTTCCGCCCGTGCCGGTGCGACCCGCCGCCGTGGCCGCCGGACTTGGCCTTATATTGTTGTTGGTAGCGCAGCTCGAGCAGCGTGTTCAGGTGACGGGAGGCCTGGACCACGACGTTCCCGCCGTGCCCGCCGTCACCCCCATCCGGCCCCCCACGCGGGACGTACTTCTCCCTGCGGAACCGGCAGACGCCGTCCCCGCCGCGCCCCGCTTTCACCCAGATGCGTACCTGATCGACAAACACACAAAACCCTCGGTTTAGGAGGTGTCCGGGAGAACCCTGAGAATCGGGAGAGTATATCGGACGCGGACTTACGACGCAATTCGCCGCATCATCGCGACTCGTGACGTCTCCCAGTGAATCCGAAAATAGATCAAAAAAAGGTGAAAAAAGGTGTCAGACACCTTTTTCTGCCTTTTCCGTTGCCGGCTTGTACCGTAGGAGTGACTAAAGACAAAAGGTGTCTGACACCTTTTTTGGGTTCACAACGTTATTTGAGGGGCTGATTATGTGCGGTGGCGCGACCCGGCCAACTACGGAATTGACACCCGGCGGCGTTTCCGGTAAGGCCTCGGTGAGCCTGAGCATAAAAGGAGGGAGAAGTCATGACTGCCGTCGTGAAAACGGGTCTCGTGCTTGCTGCGGCATGCGCCATGCTGTCCATGTCCGCCTGCGCAGATGTGGGGACACATGTGAAGGCGCCGACCAAGGCGGTTTCCATACCGGAAATCCAGAGCGTGGCGGGGAAATGGGACGGCTTGCTGAAACGGCGACCGAGGACGCGCGGGGACGATTATGTCATGCTGACCATCCGCCCGGATGGGACCTACGAATTCGCCAGCGCACGGACGATTGGCGTGTTCGGCGGCACCGGCACGTTACAGCTCATGGATGGCAAGCTGAGATCGGAGGGGGAACAGGGGCATGCCACCTATACGCTTCATGAACGGGCTGGGGAGCAGGTGCTCATGGTCGAGGGGATCGACACGACGAATGACTACAAATATCGGGCGGAGCTGACGCGCACAAGATAACAGCTTTAGAATTGTATCTCGGCTCCCAGCCAGAAATTCGTGCCGGTCACGGGATTTTCCTCGAAACTTTCTTTTCGGTGCTGACGCTGAACCCCTGCCGCCAGCTGTGCCACCTTTGTCAGCCGATTCGTCACGATCAAGTCACCCTGCACCACCGTTTCATACTGTCCGTTTCGTCGATCGCCCGGCAGGCCGCTCGTCCAATCATTCCGCTCAAAATGCATGCCGACCTCGACCTTCCACGCATGCGCGAACTCCACCCCGATTTCTCCCGTGACATAGTGGTTCACGTAGGACACGTCGTCGTTGAATTGAGGCTCCTGACGACCCTGGGAAAGCCCCCGTTCATAGTGGTACCCGAGCGCAACCTCGACCTGATCGGTGGCCTGCCACTCGAGGTGTGGACCGATGGTCCAAAAGTGTGTGTCGCGCTGGCTGAAGAGGTCCTCGTATAGTCGGACGCCGTACCGTCCGAGCAGACGTCCTTTCCATCGATGTGCCAGGTGTTGCTCGAGGGCGAGGGCCACAAAGTGCGTGGTGACGCGTTCCTCGACAATCGTGTCCTGCCCGGTTTGTCTCTCCTCGTTCTCGCCGAGCAGCAGGTTCGGTGAGTAGAAATAGCGAACGAGCAAAGACGTGGCCGACGTGAACTCGTGCCCGGCTTGAAGACCCAGCGAGAGGTGGTTGAACTCGGGATGGATGGCGTAGATGAATCCTTGTGCCCTCACGGAGACGTCCGTGTGGCCGAATCTGCTGTCGAGGTCGTTCGTAAACTGCACGACCGGCTCGTACACCATGTCCGGCCCAACGCCAAAAACAGAGTCGTCGAGGGCTGGCTGAGTGGGGTCCTGATCACGGGCGAGGCGCCGGCTCGCTGAGAACAAAGCCGCGTCGTCGGTCCCGTAGAGGGTGCTCTCGACGGTTCCTGACCACTCGGCTCGTGCAGGCGACACACAGTTGACCCAGGTTGCACTGACGACACAACAGAACAGTGCAAGCGCTCGGGCCCCCACACTCAAGACTCCCTTCATGACTCGACAACGGGACAACTGCTCGGACACTTTCGTCCCACCCCTAGTGGCCAGGTTCGCTTTACTTCTCCGAACCTTGAAAGCGAACCTCGGCATCGAGAGAAGAGCTTGATGGGTTAGCGTGAGCGGCGCGAAACAACGAGTGCCAAGATCGGCAGGAACAACCAGACCACCACGGCTGCCGTGACATTGAAGAACGCGATCAGGACTGAGCACAGCGCGAACAACGGTCCGGGATAGGACGCGAACCAGTTCGGTGCCTTCCACCGAGCGGGTGCCTCTGCGCTGTGCCATTCCGGCTTGCTCGCGACATAGCGATGCATCAGGAGCAACGACAAGCCGGCGAGCCCCAAGGACCCCGAGAACAGGACGACCACGAGGGGATCTTCCTCATACTGCCCGAACAGCGAGGCGGTGTAGGGAGTCAAGGACACAAGAAGGATATGAAGGAAGTTGAGCCCGAATGTCGTGGTGTTGCAGCGCTCGAGAAACCTAAAGATGCCGTGATGCCTAATCCAAAACACGGCAATGGCTAAAAAGCTGATCAGGTAGGAAAGGAAATTGGGGATGTGCTCGATCAGGTCGGTAATGAGTTGCGCTTCACTCAGGTCAGCGGCCTCAGGTGCCTTGAGATCGAGCACCAGCAGTGTAATCACGATCGCATACACCCCATCGGTGAGTGCGCAGAGCCGTTCCGTTTTACTGGTTAGCCCGCCAACGAGGCCTTTTTTCACAGACATGATTGGCTCCCTTGCTTTGCCATGGGCCCGTGTGACGCCAGATGTCCGTGCCCTTGGGACGGCCGGAACACTCACACGGGTTCATTCATGCTCCGGCGGCGCGCCGTTTGCGCTCAGCATGAACCATGCATTTTCTATTAAATGTGCACGTGTAAGTCATTTACTGCGTTACACGCAAGTTAAAACTCAGGGAACAAGTCATAAAGAATGCATAAAGACTCACTGATGTCACGTCTTCGCCCTTGCATTCTCCCTGTTAATCATGGGAAGCATAGCGATTATCAGAAACTGATCCGCATGATAGGCACGAAATTAGACCGACATGCAAAAAGCTACGCAAGGTCGAAGGGGGACAACATGAATTGGTTCAGGGCTTTTCTCGCAGGGATGATCCTGCTGCTGCTTCTCACACCCGCAGTCGCGACGGCAAAGGCGAAGAAACCCAATATTCTCATTATTTGGGGTGACGACATCGGGCAAAGCAACCTCAGCGCGTACACGAAGGGCATGATGGGTTACCGCACCCCCAACATCGACCGCGTGGCAAAAGAAGGCATGCTGTTCACCGACTACTACGCGGAGCAGAGTTGCACCGCCGGGCGCGCGGCCTTCATTACGGGTCAGAGTGTCTTTCGCACCGGCCTCAGCAAGGTGGGACTGCCGGGTGCCGACATCGGCCTGCGGAAGGAGGACCCCACGATCGCCGAGCTCCTCAAGCCGCTGGGGTACGCGACCGGTCAATTCGGCAAGAACCATTTGGGCGACAAAGACGAGTTTCTGCCCTCGAACCATGGGTTCGACGAATTCTTCGGCAACCTGTACCACCTGAACGCCGAGGAGGAGCCCGAGCTGCCCGACTATCCCAAGAACCCCGCCTTCCGCAAGAAGTTCGGTCCCCGAGGCGTGATCCACAGCTTTGCCGACGGCAGGATCGAAGACACCGGCCCCTTGACCAGGAAGCGCATGGAGACCATCGACGACGAAACCGAAAGCCGGGCGAAGGCGTTCATCGAACAACAGCACAAGGCGGGTAAGCCGTTCTTTGCCTGGGTGAATTTCACGCACATGCACTTTCGGACCCACCCCAAGCCCAAGAGCGTGGGGCAGTCCGGACGCTGGCAGTCGCCCTACCACGACACCATGATCGATCACGACAGAAACGTCGGTCAGGTGCTCAACAAGCTGGATGAGTTGGGTATCGCCGACAACACCATTGTCATGTACGGCACAGACAACGGCCCGCACCTCAACACGTGGCCCGACGGCGGGATGACGCCCTTCCGTAACGAGAAGAACTCCAATTGGGAAGGCGCCTACCGCGTACCGGCGATGGTGCGCTGGCCCGGCAAGATCAAGGCCGGGAGCGTCTCCAATGAGATCATGTCGCACATGGACTGGCTGCCCACGATCCTGGCCGCGGCAGGGGAGTCCGACATCAAGGGGAAGCTCCTCAAGGGTCACAAGGCCGGCAAGAGGACTTACAAGGTTCACCTGGACGGGTATAACTTCCTCCCCTACCTCACCGGCCGGGAGAAAAAAGGCCCTCGCGTGGAATTCTTTTACTTCTCCGACGACGGCGACCTGACCGGACTCCGTTACGACAACTGGAAGATGGTCTTCGCCGAGCAGAGACAGCGGGGCACGCTCCAAATCTGGTTCGAGCCCTACACCCTGTTACGCGCGCCGAAGATGTTCAACTTGCGCACCGATCCCTACGAGCGGGCAGACGTCACGTCCAATACTTATTGGGATTGGTACATCGACCATGCGTTCCTGTTGGTGCCGGCGCAGGCTTACGTCGGCAAGTTCCTGGCGACGTTCAGGGAGTTTCCGCCGAGACAGAAGGCGGCCAGCTTCACCCTCGATCAGGTGCTGGAGAAATTGCAGACGCCCGCGCATGGACGATAGGGGGTGACAGCCAGCATTTCATGATGACAATTGTGGTGAAGAAACTGATTCGATGGGCTCGGGAACTGCGATCATGAGGTTAGAAGAAAAAGTCTCACAGAGGCGATCTGCCGTTGGGCTGGTGGTTCTGGTTTCCTTGTCTGCCCTCTTGGGTTGCTCCTCTATCTCTGTGAGCTCCGACTACGATGAGTCGACGGACTTCAACGAGTTGAAGACATTCGCGTGGATGAAGGGTGTAAATGAGGGCAAGCTCGACCTCGGCGTTAAAAATCCCCTGGTGCGCTCGAGGATCCAGAACGCAATCGCCGCGGAGCTCGAGGCCAAGGGCTACCGCCAAGTGTTCGGGCCCCCCGATTTCCATGTCGCGTATCATGCTCGGACACAAGAGAGACTCGACCTCCGGTCCATGCCCATGTCGGGTCCGATGAGGGGGCCGCGGTGGGGTGGGGCCTACGCAGACCTCTACCAATACGAGGAAGGCACGCTCATCATAGATTTGGTTGAGGAGAAGACGCAGCACCTCATCTGGCGCGGCGTTGGCAAAGGGGCGGTGGATTGGCGAGGCGATCCGGACCAGAAGACCAAGCTGATCAACGAGGCGGTACAGAACATTCTGGCGGAATTCCCGCCCAAACACTCCCGATGAGTCGCTGACGGCCATCCGTTTGGATAGTCCAAGGGGTCCGCGCGGACGTTCTCGGCGACCGTCACGCAAAGCAGAATGGCTGGACGACTGTCGATATGCAGAAAGACTATAAGGTGATCTATCCCTTCCAAGCCGAGTAGCACTATAGTACCCGATTTACAAGAGCCTCCCAATTTCATCCCCGGTCAGTGCAGGCGTACGGGCAACCTGCCGGGACAACCGGTGTTCTGGGAGGCATGATCTGCCGGTACGAAACTTTTCTTTCGTCCGGCGTTATCATATCAATTGTGCGGCTGAGACAATCCTACAACTGAGGAGAGACACGATGAGAGCTGGCTGCAAGATGATGCTGATGCTGCTGATGATCCCATTGACGATCACCCTAACGATGAACGTCCTCCCGGCGGCCTCCGAGGACATGTCGGCGCAGGAGATGGAGCTCATCCTGGCGAAGGTGCGCGCCGACAAGAAATTGTTCATCTCGCAGAACATGGGGCTGACGCAGTCCGAGTCTGTCGGCTTCTGGCCAGTGTACGACCGTTATCAAAAGGAGCTGGAAGCGCTCATGGGTCGCTCGATTAGGCTCGTCGAGGACTATGCCAGAAGCTATAACCACATGACCGATGCGACGGCGAAAGAGCTCTTGGATCGATATCTTGCGATTCAAGCAGATCGGCTGAAGGTGCGGAGGGCTTATCTCCCTGCGTTTCGGCAAGTTCTGTCCGACAAGAAAGTGGCTCGGTACTACCAGCTCGAGAACAAGATCAGAGCCGTGGCCAGGTTCGAGCTCGCAGCGCAAATTCCCTTCGTTCAGTAACAGGTGACCCCAGCAGCTCGCCATTCGTTAACGGCGAGCCATAACGCCTGCATCTTTGGAGCTAATTTCTACGAAAAGGAGCGGACCAATGAAATCTCGATGTGGATCTGGACTTTTAGCTATGGGGTTGACCCTGTTCATGATCATGGGCTGCGCCGAGACGCCGAAGCAGGCCACGCCACCGCCAGCGCCGCGGACCACGGCAGTCCAGGAGAAGCCTGCGGATGACATGGAGATCGTTCGTGAGAAGGTCCGTGCCGACAAAAAGCTGCTCGTCTCGATGAATATGGGCCTGACCGAGTCGGAGGCGAAGAAATTCTGGCCGATCTATGACCGTTACCAGTTGGGGCTTGACCGGCTCGTCGACCGTCAGTTGGAGATCATTGAGACCTTTGCGAAGAACTACGACACCATGTCGGATGCGATCGCAAGGCAGCTTCTGGAAGACTATTTGCTTTTGGAGGATGACCGGCTTGCCCTGCGGCAGGCCTACCTGCCCAAATTCAGGGGGGCGATTCCGGAAATTAAAGTCGCGCGCTATTACCAGATCGAAAACAAGATCCAAGCAATCGTGGACGTGGACCTCGCGGCCAACGTCCCTCTAGTGAAGTGAGAAGAATTCACGCCACCCAGGATCGGTTGACGGCGCTGCGCTGACATAGGGGTCGACCTCGAGCCAGAGTCCTCGCCAGAATGGTGTGACCGGACAGCTACGCTGCAAGGCCGGCCATGGAGCGTCACGTGCCTCTGCCAATCAACCCTCCGGTCTTTCAGTAGGCCCCTCCACGGCTTTAATTAGTCGAGGCACGGGGGGTTGAGGATAAGCAGCCAACTTGATGCTCGGCCGACAATAAGCAGGATGAGCTATTCCGGTGTTGAGGAAGACGCGCCTTGGTATTGACCGCTGAGCGAAGACCTCTTTCGAAGTGCAACGAAATAAAGAATCGAGTACGCGACGATCACGGCGTCCATCACCGCCGGCACATAGAACCCCTCAGAAAAGGACAGGTGGGCATTGGACCCCACCAGAAACACCATGAAGGCCTTCTCGAGTAGGCTGTACAGCAGGATGGGCACCCTCCATGATTCTCTGAAGGCTGCGCCGATCATGAAGACACCCATCAGGCAGACCATGATGCCCCAGTGCTGGACGAAGATCGTGTACGCCGGCACCCACTCGAGCTTCTGCACGTTTTCTACTGCATAACGGGGGAGGAAGGCATCGAGCCCCGCCAATGCGGTGCCAGCCCCGCCGATGATCAGCACAGGCTTGATGGTCACATCGATGAACTTCTGCATGGCTGTTCTCCAGCAGGATTCTTCGTGACGAGCTCAGGCACGCCTAGCCTGGCGCTCGGTTGACCGAAAAAGCAAAAGACAGCCTTTCCCGGTCCGCAATCGCTACGGCTGCACGCAATATCCGCTGCCCCGGAGCCGGCACAGGCGGTAGGCGAATCGGTCCGACCAGAACCGAAAGGCCTGCTCCACGTCGTGCCACGAGTTGTCGTGTCGCTGGGGCATGCGACTGCCCGCGCGCCGATCGACCATGGCCCCGAGCAATTCGCCGGTTTGACTATCCGTCATCTCCCCCTCGATGCTGGCCTTGCCGACGAACGCGCGTGTGCCCGTGGCCAGCTTGCTCGTGCTTGGCAACGGGATAAAGGAGGTGAGGAGGTCCATTTTGACGGAGGACTGCTGCGCCTCGGTGAGGGCGGCACGAATCCGCATGACGCCGGGGCCAGGCTCCTTCACGGGCGTGATGCCTTCGCGACGGAGCGCCTTGTAGATCCAGGCTTCGAGCGACGTGGCCAGGTGACTTAACTCCCGCGGGGAGACCGAGCCGGGGTCCGCGTCTTGACTCCGCCAGATCGTGACCGGCTCGACCATCGCCTTGGGGTAGCCCCGAAAGTCGACCGCTGGATTAATATAAATGAAGAGCGGATCACCGGGGCCGCCGGGACCGAGCTTGGAATAGTCACTGAGGAATCCGGAAAATTTCACCTGTTGGGCCTGCTCGGTCTGTGAACAGGCAGTCGTAATTAAAAGGAGCAGACACGTGACGGACCGTAACAGTAACATTCGTGCCATGAACCTCTCCCTTCCTCTCTAGGATCAGTGCTCCAAAAATGCCCGAATCTTCGCTTCATTCTGGGCCACCACCTTGGCGGCGGCGGTCAGGACCAGATCGCGATCGCAAGTCGATTCGAGCCAAAGCCGGGTGACGATACCTGCGAGGCGTCGGCTCACGTCTCTGGGTGATACCCAATTGACCTTTTCGTTGCGGCACGATTCGGGCAGATCACTGAGATCGTCTTTCCATTCCGCATCCGTATGGCGGAGTCGCAGGATCTCAAGGGTGCGGGCATCC
>JBFGRM010000036.1:0-15166 GCA_041563675.1 Nitrospiraceae bacterium
ATCAAGCCCTACCTGCGGGTCACCCCACAGCCGAACAAGTAAGGCAGGTTCGCGACGAATCGGCTTGCGATCTCCACAAGGGGAGCCGCCACGGGGCGGCTCCCTTTTTTTTGGCTTTTCCGGACCTCGCGTAGGTTTATCTCACCCAGGACTCGTTGAGGCCGGGGAAGGGCTCGCGCCTCCGGGCCTCCTGGAGCAACCCTTCCGAAACACGACAGCAGCGGCGGGTGACGAACGGCGGGCGGCTCCGGCGGTGCCATGTTCATGCGTCGGAAAGCGACAGCCACTGAAGGGCAGCGGGGGCCGCGCGCCGACACCGCTACCCTCCTGGGGAGGGTCGACCGATCACTTGAATGCGCCGCGGCGATAGAGCTTCCAGAGCACGACGCCCTTGGCGAGCCACGGATGGTGCTGGAGGCGCGGCGGTATCTCCGGCCTCACGCCAGAGTGGCGTTCGACCTTCCAGAGGATGTAATCGACACCGCCTCGAAACGTGAACAACCCCTTGGCGAGGCGAAGCAGATTCAGCAGTTTGCCCTGAACTCGCCTGATCCCCCAGGCGACGCGACAAGTGCGCCGACTCCCCGGCGAGATCCGTGCGTGATAGCGAGCATGACCGCCCGCGGGCTCGACCGGGTGAATCTCAAACGGCAGAAGCGACGGGAGCAGGCGGGTCGCCTGCTCGTAATACTCCGGCGCCGCGTCGATCAGGCGGGAGACGGCTTCGGGCTGTTCGGGGCGCAGCTCGGTCCGATAGCTGAGACGGAGCCCCCGCCCCCAGAGCTCGCCCGCAGCGAAGGTCGGTTCGATCATGGGCAAGACACGGCGGGCGAAGGTCACGACGGCCTGCGCCAAGGCGTCGTAGACGCGCTGTGCGGCTTGCCGATCCCGCTCGTACAGGAGCCCCGTGTGTTGGGCGAAGCGCCCCCACAGGTACGAATGAAACCAGCTCGGCGACGTACCCCGCTCGAACTCTGCCAGCGACATGACCGCATACTTGGCCCGGACCGGACGGCCTTCGAAAGGGATCTCCAGGTAGAAGACAGTCGGTGGCAGAACGTGGTGCAGCATGCGCTGCAGGACCGTCCCGGGAAGATGCCGGTAATCATCGACGAGGACGTAGAGATCGACCAGCCCCTCATCGGTCGTGCGACGCAGGCAGGATCCGTAGAGGAGAATGGCGACCACGACGGAACCGTAGCGGCTACACAGCGCGTCGGCGAGCGCGCGTACCGACGGGGCGACGGGCGGTGCCGCGTGCTTCTCGATCAGAGAGGCGAGGTCTGTGGGCATGGGGTCTCGGTCAGGTTTCCGCCTTCGCACCGCGCCACAGGGGCATCGGGTCTTCACCCCGTTGTCCCGCGCGCAGCGCGCTGCGCGCGAGCTCACGGAAGGCGGCGCCGAAGCCGGGGCAGATCGTCTGCCGGTACGGCGAATCTTCAGGGAGTCGCGCCAGAAGGCGGCGGTGCGCCTCCCGCAGGGCATGGTACGGGAGTGACGGAAACAGATGATGAAGGGCATGGTAGCGGAGGCCGACCGGAAAGAGCAGCGGCGTCAACGGAGAGCGCCCGCCGATGGTGAGCGAATCTTGGAGCTGTTGGGCGTAGGTCATCTCCGTGCCGGCGTTTTGGTAGCGATGCGCGGCCAGGGTCCGGACCCAGTTCAGTCCTATGGCATAGGTGGCCAGAAGATAGACCAGCCCCATCGTCGACCAGGAAATCACGCCTTGCAGAACCAAGACCAGCACGGTCAGCAGAAACGAGAAGCTGAGCGCATCCATCAAGGCCCAAAGGCCATCTCGTTCGGCCGGCGGGGTGGGGCGGCGGTAGTAGGGATTCGACCCATAGCTGGACGCGCGCTTGAGCAGCCACCGTCGGAGACCCGGAAGCAGGAAGGAGAGAGGCACCAGGAGCAGAAAGCGAGCCACGGCGAGAACCGGCAGCAGAGGAATTTGGGCCAGGTACAGCAGCGTTTCTCGAAGGGGCGAAGCGGCCAGCGGCAGGTATTCCCCGTCCGCCGGCGTCCCGTACTTGCGAGGATTGTGGTGATCCAGGTGATTCCCGTAAAGGAGCGAGTTCATGAGCAGGGGCACGCCGACGACAAGGTTCCATGCGATCCGAAACCCCACCATGGAGCCCCGCTGCATGTGGACGATCTCGTGGATGAACGTGCCCACACGAAACAAGGCGAATCCGGAGGCCATGAAGGCGGCGATTTGCGCCGGTGAGAAGGCCGGCGCCGTCAGGTAAATCGCGGCGCATCCATAGGCGATGGACGCGGAAATCAGGAAGTCGGTCCAGTACAGCCAGGGTTTTGGCGCGAACAGGTCGTTGACGATCTCCTTCGCCTCTCGAAGCGGGAAGCCTTGGGGCACACCCTCACGGGCGGCCTGCCTCCCGCTTTCCTGCTCACGAGCTTGGGGTGGACCGCTTAGACCTGACACGCCTTCCTCGGTTGTGTCGTTGGAACGGGTACTGTGCATGGTGTCTGTCGGCCTCTCAAGCGCTATAAACGCAGAAAGCCCGCCTCACCGGCGTGCGCGATAACAACGGGGTGCTGCGGGGTTCTTGTCAGGATTTCTCCATCGAGCGCGCAGTCGGTCGCGAGCTCCAAGACCACCCGGCCGACATTGTGACTGACGTACCCGTGCTCGGGTGTGAGATACCGATTCGGACGGCCGCGCAAGAGCGCGGACGCAGCGAGAATGAGATGCTTGGGTCGATAGGCGATGGCGGTGTACCTGAGCGGACCGGGGCCTTCCCCCCAATACGGGCGGATCCCGCCCGCCATTCGTACCAAACCGGTGATGAAGAGCGCAAGGTACTCCGCCGTTTCCTGTCGCTGACCGTCCAGCTCCACGCTGATCCTGGTGGGAGCGACGGCGCCCCGACCCAAGACCAGCCCGAGGAGGTACTTGCTCACCGTCGCGGCCGTCCCGAGCCCGCCCCGCATGAGCGCCGACTTCGCCTTGCGGCGAGACTCCCAGCGGGCCCGCGTCACTTCGACGATGCCGGCGGCGTTGAAAAACATCCCGAAGACGGGCGCGCGGTCGGGGCCGCAGTCGACGCGCAAGACGGCTCTCTTGACGACTTGGGCTTCCCCCCCTTCGCCGTTCGCCCAGGCGAGGACAGTCTGCAACGCCCTGGCCGGCTCCCCGGCGACGCCGACGTCCGCCGCGGTCATGTTCGTCGTCCCACCGGCCAAGACCGCGAGCGGCGGCGGGGCCGCGAAGGGCTTCCCGCGAAACAGTTCCGTCAGCACAGCCTGAACCGTTCCGTCCCCGCCGCTGACGGCCAGCATGTCGACACGACTCGACGCCATGTCCTTCAAAGCGAGGGCCACGTCTTCCGGCGTCACGACCTGACGCCACACCACCTCTGGGTGTCGGTCAAGGACGGGCTGCAACGACGCGATGCCGCTCCCGTCCGTCCCGCTTTGCGGGTTGACGAGCACGCCCAGCCGCCGCTTGCGGTCCGGCTGTATGACTTGAGGAAGGCCTTGTGCGGCGCCGACTTCAGTGGTGGAACGCATCGTCCTCATGAAACGGCGCGGCGCGCCACGGACGCGCGATCGTCCGCGCGCTACCGCGGTGAAGGTTGCTCCGCGAACAGTCGCACCGCCAGCGAGCCCCGATCGGCCCCCTCGCCGACATCGGTCAGCCACGAGCGCAGCGGCCCGCGCACGAAATGGGCCCGGATGGCCTGGCTGAGACGCACCAGCAGGATCAACGTTGACAGCACGGTCCAGAGCGCGACGCCAAGGAGACCGAGATCAGGCCGGCCCAGGATGAGACTGACCGTGAGAACGATCAGGTTCGGATTGCGCCGGGCCGTGACCAGCCTAAAGTACGAATCAATGGGACGCCAGCAAAATATCCCGAACCTGCCCAGCCAGAGGAGGAACGCGCCCTCGACGAGTCGGCCGGCCACATACCCGATCATGATGGCCCACAGGGTCAGCGTCAACGACACCGCGGGGATGTGCGACTCAAACTCCGTCAGTCCGACGCCCCAGAACACATACCAGATGGGCGGGTGGATCAGGTCGAGATTTTTGTCCAGCGCATTGCCCAGTCGGCTCGAGGTCACGGTCACGCGGGCCAGCTTGCCGTCGACCGTGTCCAGAAAGGTCATGATCCAGGCAGCCAGAAGACCCCAGCCGTAGAGCCCGTACGCGAAGAGCGCGCCCGCGACGATGACCAGGAGTATGCTCACCGCGGTGACCTGATTCGGACTGAGACCAGCGGTGACGCAGAGACGGGTGGCCCACCGGGCGGGGGCAGGCCAGAGCCATTTGGTCACGAGATCGGTCACGCCCTTGTACGAGCCCGCGAACAGTCGGTCCTCCAGCATACACTGGGCGTCGGGACGGATCTCCTCGACAAAGGGCGGCTCGGACTTGAGCAAGAACTCATGAAACGGAGACGCGAGTGTGTCCGGTGTCACGACACGGAGGTTCAGCGAGGACGGCGCCCGGGCGGAGTCGTCGCCGGACACGACCGCCCTCGCCTGTTGCGCGAGGTGGGCCGGGACATGGGCCGCGACGACCGTGCGTGACGCACCGGTCCGGGCCTCGAGCACGACATTGGGCGACTTCGCCAAACTCCCAACCAAGCGCGGATCCAGCAAGACATCGCCACGCAGGATCAGCACCGCATCGGCGGCATCGAGCGAAGCAAAATCCTCCACCAGCTTCGTCACGCCGGCCTGTTTGAGCAATCGTGCGTACCGCTCACGCGAGCTGAGCCCCCAGAGCAGAACCGGCGCCTCATTAACGATATGGGCAATGATAGACACGTGTTAACTGGGGAGGGGAGTGGAACGGACTGTGTCGGCTCCGCACAGGTGCCGACACCGATCGGCCTCGCGTTGTGGGCCAGCTGAATTTTTAGTGTATACTACGCGCGTGAAACCTGTAAAGTTCACGAGCATCGAGAACGCCGGCGGATCCGATGTGACGCCGCACCGCGCCGGCACCGACTCGACCTTCACGCTCGCCCAGCTCTCCGACCCCCACCTCACGTCGTTGCACACGATCAAGATTCGAGATTTCCTCAACAAGCGGATCCTCGGCTACCTCTCCTGGCGCCTGCGTCGCCGCGCCGAGCATCGCGGTCACATTCTCAGCGCACTGCTCCGCGATCTCCTGGAAACACGGCCGGCCCACATCGTGGTAACCGGCGACTTGACCCATGTAGGGTTACCCAGCGAGTTTCGCGAGGCCACGGACTGGTTGCATCGACTGGGCTCGCCGTTCGAGGTCACACTGATTCCCGGCAACCACGACGCCTATGTGGGCGCCGCCTGGGAGGACACCTTCGCGCTGTGGCAACCCTACATGACGTCTGACGTCCCGCGGAACGACGGCGAGTCGGTCCATGGGCCGCGCGACGTGTTCCCAAGTCTGCGCGTGCGCGGCGACGTGGCGTTGATCGGACTCTCCACTGCCCGCCCCTCGTCTCCGTTTCTCGCCGTCGGGTCCCTCGGGCCCGAACAGCTGAACAGCCTGGACCAGGTCCTGGAGGAAACGGGACGACGGAACCTGTTCCGGATCGTGCTCATGCATCACCCTCCTGCAACCGGTACCGTCACCTGGCGCAAGCGCCTGACGGACGGCTCCGCCCTCCGGTCAGTCCTGGCGCGACGGGGCGCGGAGCTCGTGCTGCATGGGCATACGCACCGGTCATCGATGACGGAGATCCCCACGTCCACAAGCAGCATTCCGGCCATCGGCATCCCTTCCGCCTCCGCGCAGGGCCGGAAACCGGGACTGCGGGCGCGCTATCACCTGTATCGCATCACTCGAAGAGGCGACGGATGGGACATCGTGATCTCGGCGCGGGGTTATACGCCGGAGGGAGACCGGTTCGTCGCCGAGGGGGACACCCGCCTCCTGCTCGCCCGCTAGTGCCTCCACGGTGCCCCCAGCGGGCACAACCGAGCTGCATGCCTCTCACCCCGGTGCAGGCGACCACGGTTTTCTGAGCACGTAATGGCGGAAGTTTGCCTTGAGCCAGGCATGAACCGGCACCAGGTCAAAGAAGATGAGAAACACCACCGGCAGAAAGATGAACCCAACATAGAGCAGGATGAAGTTGGCCAGGTGGAAAAAGGTGACGCCAAGAAGGAATATCAGGCGCCATTTCGCCGATCTCACGAACAGGATCAGGGGGAACAGGGCCTCAAACGCCAGCGTCAAATGGGCCAGAAACATGAGAAGATCGGGATGTTGGGCCATGTGGAAGGCCAACTGGTTTCGTATCGCCTCACCGGCATCGGTGAGTCCCCACATCACCGATCGCTCCAGCAGCTCCTCCTGGATCTGCCCGCCATCGGCCCAGGCCCATCCGGAGACACGAAGCTTGGCGAAGACACTCCAGAAATAAAAGAAGGCGCAGTAAAACTGCATGGTCTTGATGGGCCAGCTCGCCTGCCATTCCTCGATCCTCGACTTGATCTTTCGGCACCGTTCGTCGAGCGAATGCGCGTGACCGCATTTCGAGAGCAGGAGGAAAAACAGCATCTGGATGGGCACGAGATAGCGGTGGTGAACATCCCCCGTGAAGCTGTCGCGGTTTCCCTTGAGAAAAAAGATGCAGAGAATGACAACGGCAATCGATGTTCTCGTGTACTTACCCAACGCCATCATCAACGTGGCGATCATCAACACGACAAAGACCACGAAGGAGAGCATCGGGACGTGGTGATCGATCCCCAGCAGGGCGAAGTGCCACATGGGCTCGAGAAAATAAAACTGGGCTCCGGTCGGGTCGAGCGTGAGCAGCTCGAAGAATTGTGTCACGTGATAGAAGAGCAGGCCGCACCCGAAGTAGAGGCGCAGGAGGCCGAGGCTCTCACCGGAGAACCCCTCGTAAAAGAAGCTGTTCCAGGCCCGGCCGATCGACTTAGAGAGTGTCATCGTTCCACCGCTGAAGCCACTCGTCCTTCCATTGGGGATGAGCCCGTAGGGTCGTCCTCTCGGGTTTGCTGGTATCCTTCTTGAGCAAATCCTTCTTTTGGTAATGCACGATCTCGCTTTCCGCCTCGGCGCCAACGATAAACTTGGGATCTGATGGCTCATAGCCCAGGGTCTTGTTGAGCGATCGGATAACCAGCCAGTCCCACTCCACCGAAAAATTGGGCTCGCCTTCGTCGAGTCCACGAATCCATCGATTCACCGCACCCAGGTTCATGTTTCCCTGGGTGTGCTTCGCCGGTGGCGCGCCAAACATCCGTTGGTAATAGAGTCGCCAGAAATGCGTGATCGGGATGTTCAAATCGGCGGCCGTCACGTATCCTTTGGAGCCATCACGATGCGTGACCAGAATCCCGCGTTCCATGTTTTTTCTGTCAATCACGACAACGGGAATCTTCTCAGTCGGCGTGTAGGTGCTGTACATCGGGACCCACGTGAGCGGGAAGCGATCGCAGCGCACTATGACAGCCGTCCACACGACGAGCAGATACACCACGAGAATGCTGTTCACGGTTCGCCGGCTCATGGGTTGAGGATGACTCCGAGGTTGCCGCGCATGCTATCAAAGGGGACCAGCACCTGCAATGAAATCTGCCGGATGCGCGCTCCGCCTTCAGTCGATCGCCCACACAGGGCGTGCGTCCTGCCATCACGCCTGATCAAAGAACCGGACGTCAGCCCCCATGCCGGCCGGAACGGGTTGCGGGAGCGGAAGACGCGCGGCGTCACGCTGGGGGATCGCCGAACCTCATCACACGCGCCGGAGGAGCCACACGGCCAAAGCGAGGAAGACGGCAACGGGCCCCATGGTGGTCAAGACGGGACTCAAGTCGTACACAATCGCGAGATGCCCAATCATCTTGGTGACAATATAGAACGCCATCGCCGTCATCGCACCCGCAAGAATCCTCTTCCCGGTCGTCGCCTCGCGCAAGGGTCCGAAGACGAACGACATCGCGACGAGAATCATCGCGCCCGTGGAAAAAGGCATGCTGATCTTCTGCCAGAGAGACAGCTCGTACAATTCCGCATTGTGGCCGGTGCCCCGCAAATAGTCGACGTAGTGATAAAGATCCGAGATCGACAGGGTTTCGGCTGGAAACACCAGTAAACCGATTTGATCCAAACTCAGGAATGACTCCCACACGAGTGAGGGCAGTCGCCGCTCTGCGACGTCCCCCGATCCGATGAATTTCTGCTGGACACCGGTCAGCAACCAGCCCCGGGGATCCTCCGTATTCGCCTCATTCGCCTGTGTAAATGTCCGCAGCATGCCGTTCTCATCAAACTCATAAATATCGATGTCGGCCGGAATTTTGCCGTGCAGGACGCGGCGCACGTTCACCACGTGCAAGTGATTGCGCGACCAGAAGCCTCGCTCGCTTTGCAGCGCGCCCGCGTTGGCAATCGCCTGGTTGCGCTGGATCAGGCCGGTTTGATCCGCGGGTGGAGCGATGAACTCCTCAACCATCAGAACCGCAACAATCAGAAGCGCCCCGGTCTTGAAGACCGACCCGGCGATGCGGAACGGCGAGACCCCTCCCGCCTGCATGGTCAGGAGTTCGTTTCCGCTCGCGAGGCGTCCCAGGCCGATGAGGATACCGAGCAAGGCCGTCGTCGGCGCCAGCTCCACCATTCGTCTGGGCAACGTGAGCACCATGTAGACGCAGGAGTCGAAGAGTTGATACCGGCCTCGTCCGACGTCACCGAGGTCCTCGACGAAGGCCAAGAGGGTAAACGCCGAGAGCAGGACCGAGAGGACCAGGAGACAACTCTGACTCACCGCCTTCCCGATATAACGGTCAAGGGTATTCATGCGCGTCGTGCCGCCGGGTGCCGTATCCTCATCATCATCGGGGCCGGGCCCACATGATCCGTGCAGGCGACCAGAGAAGGAGCACCACGAGCACCGCCAAGAGCCCGTTGGCCCACCAGATTCCCGGGAACATCCCGATCGTCTGCTGCTCGACCAGCGTCCTCAGCATGACACTGAGGTTGTAGTACACACTGTAGACAATCACGGCCGCGAGGAGCTTCGCGTACTTTCCTTTTCGCGCCTCTGCCCGGCTCAACGGAAACCCCAGCAGCCCCAAGAGCAGAGTGGAGACCGGCGTGGACAGTCGCCATTGCAGCTCTGCGACATCCTGGACCGAGTCGGAACGCGCAAGATACAGCGTCGAGGCGGCCTTACGCTTGTAGCCGACCGGCCTGATCTCAGGCTCCTCCACGATCAGTCGCAGCTCATCGAACTCTCCAAGCAGGTTCTCGCCGCCATCCCGGTGCAGCTCGTAGACACGCGCATTCACGCAGACGATGATCCGATCGCCCGAGGCGCCGTCCGTCTCCTGATAGGCTTGCTTCGCGGAAATCACCTGAACGCGGTCACCGAAATCGCTTTGAATAAAGACCCCTCCCACGCGATTCTGTTCCGCGTCGAAATGGGACACGAATATGACCCGATCCCCCGGCTGCTCCTCGTGGAAGCGACCGGGCTCTAATTTGGTGATATCGAAGTCGAGGGACGCTTGCTTCTGCAGCCAGTAAATCTTCTGGTACGCCCACGGCCGGCCGTAGAGCGACAGGCAGGCAACCACCACGGCAAGCAGCGCCGAAAGCCAGCACACGACCTGCAGAATTTTCATCGGACTGACGCCGCAGGCATGCAGGGCGGTCATCTCTGAATCCGCGTAGAGACGACCCAACGCCACCACGACTGAGAGATGGAGCGCGATGGAGAGCAACACCTCCAGGGACACGATGGTTTTCAGCGAGGCCAAGAGAAGGACGAAGTCGACCGGCAGCGTCCCGTTCGCCACTTCCCCCATGAACCGGGCCGTTCTAAAGATCAGAAAGATACTGACCAGGAGGCCGGAAGCTGCAAGCAGAGGCTTGACGATTTCGCGAATGAGGTAGCGTTCTAGGATCACGCTGGGGGCCCGCCAGAGGCTTGGAAACCACACTGTCTGATACTTCCCACAGCCCACCGTGCCGCCGGCACCGCGCTGCAGGAAGCGATCACGTCCCTCGTTTCGCCGGGCTCCGGACTTTCATCACCCAGCAACGAGCAAGCGTCATCACTTTTTCGAAGACGCAGCATTCGAAAATTTGATGGCTCAAATCTTGCACTTATCGCAAAATCAGTATAAATGCAACAGGACGAGCTGCTGTCGTGCAACCTTTGAGCCACAAACAGGCACCAACCGCGTGAGTGAGAACGCCCAGGCTCTTCTGATCGTGGCACGATCGCTGCCAGGAGCCCACGCCCGATCGGGGCACCGCGACTGACGAAGGGAGAAGATCGCACATGAAGGCCGTCATTTTAAGCGCCGGTCAGGGGCGCCGCCTGCTCCCGCTGACGGCGGAAGCGCCGAAATGCCTGCTCACGATCGAAGAGACGACGATCGTGGAGTGGCAGATCAACCAGCTCCTGTCCAGCGGAGTCGACCAGGTGACCGTCGTTGTCGGATTCGGCGCCGAGAAGGTCGAGCACCTCTTGGCGAACCGATACGCAAGCGAAAAAGTCCGGACGTTGTACAACCCCTTCTACACGGTCACGGACAATCTGGTGAGCTGTTGGGTTGCGCGCTCGCAGATGACGAACGACTTCGTGCTGCTCAACGGTGATACGGTCTTCGAGTCGACCGTCATCCAGCGGGTTCTGCACGCGCCTGCGAAGCCTGTCACCCTCACGACGGACTCGAAGCCGGCCTACGACGCCGACGACATGAAAGTCTCGTTGAACGGCCAGCAGCTGGTCAGGGTCGGGAAAAACCTGACGCCCGAGCAGTCGCACGCGGAATCCATCGGGTTGCTCCTCTTCCGGGGTGACGGCCCGCGCCTCTTCTGCGAGGCCATGGACCATGCGCTCCGTGCACCCGCGGCCCTGAAGCACTGGTACCTCTCCGTGGTTGACGGCATGGCGCGGTCGGGAGTCGTCTGGACGGCGTCCATCCAGGGACTGCAATGGGCGGAGATCGATTGCCCCGAGGACCTCGAAGAGGCGAGAAAGCTGGCTGCGTCGTGGGGCGCCCGCCCCAAGGGTCTCGTCAAGACGGCGTGACGCGAGGGCCGGCTCGTGGCGCCCCCGCCAGGCGCTGCGCGAGTTCCCAATCGCCAACCTTGTCGACATCCAACGCCGCCTCCGGGAACGGCAGCATCACCGCCTCGATCGAGATATTCACCCGGCTTGACAGACGAGCGAGGCCGTCGCCCAGGGACAGGCGCCCCAGCAGGTAGGAAAGGACCGACCCCCAACCCAACGTCCGAATGAGCCCGATCGGGCTTTTGCGTTGCTGCTCGACCCGACGCCAGAACGCGGCCAGGGCCCGCCCGCGCGCGGTGAGAAACAAATACAGATTACATCCGCACACCCCGCCATCACGCAACCTCGTGACCGTCCGTCTCGTGTCAGGAAAGGCCCGAGCGACCAGATCGTAGGACACCAATCCCACCGCAACATCGCAGGCACGTGCCCGGGCGTTGGAGCAGAAATACTCGACGGTCTGCGCAGTCAGAAGCGCATGGTCCGCCGTGGTCACGAGGACGGGAAGGTCCTCCGGAATGGTTTGCAGGGCGACCGACGCGCTGACGCTGGGGGTTGCTCCCGGCTCGACCCACCGCACCTGACCCGTGGAGATCATCCCGTGCAGCTCGCGATTCGATTCGACCGCGGGCCACCCCGGTCCGCAGACGATTCGATCCCCAATGCTCCGGGCTTCCGCCAAGACCTGGAGCACGCGGAGCACCATGGGAACCCCGGCGACGGGAGCCAGCGCCTTGGCGGGCACTCCCGCCGCCAGGGCCACCGGGTCCTGAATCCGGCGGTCACCGGCCATGACAATCGCCGTCAAGGGCGAGACCCCGCTCATGACAGCGCCTTCTCGTAGAGACGATACCGCTTGTAGGCCTCCCCTCCAATGGCCGTCAGCATGTTTTGCATCGGAAGGTTGTCGTCGAGAATCCAGGACAACTCCACGTCCCGCACGCCGCGCCGGACACCGTGACGCCGCACGGCATCGATCAGCATGAACGCCAGCGCCGGGCCGAGCGCACCGCCCTGCAACCGTTGACGGACGCCCATGAGGGGAACCCGCGCCGTTTTCGGACCGCGCACTTTGACGCGCCACCACAGCTTCAGCCATCCGAAGGGGAACAGCCGTCCGTCGAGGTCCTTGAGCGCCTCGTTCACATTCGGGAAGACGACGATCATCGCGACGGGCTCGCCGTCCACTTCCGCAATCTGCACGAACTCCTCGTCCACCAACAGACGCAGGCTCTGACCAAGGTGCCGAAACTCCTCGTCGGTGAACGGCACGAATCCCCAGTTCTGGGCCCAGGCATCCTCGAAAATGTCCTTCAAGATTGCGAGATCGTTGTCAAAACTCGACTTGCGCAAGGGCCTGATTCGCGCGCAGTCGGCAGCCTTGGCGAGCGCGAGCTCCATGACGCGAGGGGTCTTGAAATCGGCGGGGACCCGGTACGCCAAGAGGTCCTTCACCGGGCGGTACCCCTCCGCACTCACACGGGGTTCATAGTACGGACGAGCATGACCCATCATGATCATGGGCGGGGTCTGGAATCCTTCGACGAGAATCCCGCATTCCTGGTTGATCGAGAAATTAAACGGTCCCCGGATGCGGGCCATGCCCTGCTCCCGCAGCCAGCCTTCGGCGGTCTCGAGCAACGCGCGGAAAGCCTCCCCGTCATCCTCGGCCTCCAGCATGCCGAAGAATCCGGTGGCATCGCGGTACCGTTCCTGGTGCAAAGCGTCCACCTGAGCGCTGATCCGCCCGACGGCCCTCGACCCGCGGTAGGCCAGCCAGAGGCGGCAGCGGGCATGTGCGAAGTACGGGTTCCTCGGGGAAAGATGCTCGCGTCGCTCGATCAGCAGGGGCGGGATCCACGCCGGATCTCCGGCGTACACGGACCACGGCAGCCGGATGAATTGCCGACGTTGCCGGGCGTCGTCCACCGGCACAATTCGTACCTGTTCGACGGATTGAGGCATTTCACAGGATCGTGACGGAGGAGCCCTTTGGTGGAACGCCGGCCCTTCCTGACGGGGGCACCGCTGACGGAACGGTTCCGTCTTGGCCCTGGCGAGACGGCCATTGTCCGGAAGCCGGAGCAGCGCGACAGGCTTGAAATCCTGGGGGCGAATCGGTTGATCTTCGGAAACGTTGCTGCTAGGCTCCGCGCGATTATAGGGATCTGTCCGCGGCCCTTCAAGGAATATCCCGCGGACGCGAGCGCGTACAGAGGGAATTCATGAATGCGACGATCCGAAAGTTCGGCTATCCCGATTCGTGCGTGAAAGAGTTCGACCGATGGGTGGTCCTGTTACGCCCGCAGCAGGTGACCGTCGGCGCGCTTGTCCTGGCTTGCAAGGAGCCCGCGACGGCGCTTTCGGACACGAGCCTGGAGGCCATGACGGAGCTCCATCACGCCGTCGTGCAGGTCGAGCGAGCCCTGCGCGCCGCCTTTGCCTACGACAAGATCAACTACCTGATGCTCATGATGGTCGACCCCGATGTCCATTTCCATGTGCTGCCGCGCTACGCCAAGGAACGGGTGTTTCACGGGCAGACCTTCTCCGATTACGCCTGGCCCGGGCCGCCCGACCTCTCGCGGGTCAACCAAATCGATGCGTCGACCTCCCACGCCATCCGGGCGCACCTCCAGTCATTTTTTTGACGAGCCCTCGCTGCTCCAGATTGAACACCCCATCTCGGTCTTGAATCTCCGCCAGGCCGTCGCGCGTCCCGCCATGAGCTCGAAAACACAAGGAATTTTCTGCGAATGTGAGCTTCATGACAAATACGCTCGGCGGGGCCAGGCCCTAGGCCCGTAGAGTTGCGAAAGCGACTCACCGGCTGTTCACTTTTTCCAACAAATCCGGCAATTCCGAAAGGAGCCTGCTTGCCAGATCGTCAATTTATGATATTTTTTCAACATGTTGTGGTTTGAGATCGACTCGGCACGGGACTTGCCAGTACTAGTCTCGCTTGTGCCCATGTCATGGCAACAGCGCCACTCCGAGTCAGAAGTGAGCGAATTTACAGCGAGTTACAAAACCTGCTTTAGCCGAGATTGAAACCTGGACGGTGAACCTGAGATGGAACTGAGAGCGACCCCGACCGAACACGACTTGCCCCTTCGAGCCGCTGAGTTTTCCACCCTCGCCGAGGCCTTGGATTACGCCGCGGCCGGCCACACCGGCTGCAACTTTTACGGCGACCGGGGCGACCTCCGCGCGGTGGTTCCCTACGCCGATCTTCGAGGCCAGGCGCGCTCGCTGGCACGCCGCCTCTTGAGCCTTGGGTTGGAGCGGGGAGCGCGTGTGGCCATCATCGCCGATACCCACCCCGACTTCCATCGGGTCTTCTTCGCCTGCCAGTATGCCGGGCTGGTACCGGTGCCCCTTCCGGCCTCCCTCTTCATGAGTGGCCGCGCCGCCTATGTCGCGCAGCTGAGGGCCTTGCTGACCCACTGCCGGGCGTCGGTGGGGGTCGCGACGCCGGACTTTTTGCCCTATCTGCGAGAGGCTGCGGAGGGGTTGACCCTGGGCCTGTGCGACAGCGTGGATGCCTTGGACGCCCTCCCTCAAGCAGAGGGCGAGCCACGCCCCTTGCAGCCTCACGAGATGGCCTATCTTCAGTACACCTCGGGCAGCACGCGGTTCCCTCGCGGCGTCATGATCACGCAGCAGGCCGCGCTGACGAATCTCCTGGGGATCACCCAACTCGGCCTCAAGATCCGCAAGGGCGACCGGGCGGTCTCCTGGTTGCCGTTCTATCATGACATGGGACTCGTCGGATTCGTGCTCGGTCCACTCGTGTCTCAAGTCTCCGTGGATTATCTCAGCACTCGGTCCTTCGCCATGCGACCCCGGCAGTGGCTGACCCTGATGTCGCAATCCCGGGCGACCATTTCGTTCGGCCCCTCGTTCGGCTACGAGGTCTGCGCCAGGCGGGTCCGACACGACGAGGCGGGACAGTTCGATCTCAGTGCCTGGCGAGCGGCCGGAGTGGGTGCCGAGACCATTCGATTCGATGCCTTGACGGAGTTCGCCGAGCGGTTCGCCGACAGCGGCTTCAACAAGAGCGCATTCCTCGCTTGCTACGGCATGGCTGAATGCGCCCTCGCGGTGAGCTTCGCACCGCTCGATCAGGGGCTTGCCGTGGACGAGGTC
>JBFGRM010000037.1:0-14896 GCA_041563675.1 Nitrospiraceae bacterium
CTGGTGAGCCGGCGGCCAACAAGATGATCGTCATCTTTTCTCGCACCCCGCGGCGGGAGCTGCAGATCTTTGACCCCGCGGCGCTCGAACGGCAGAAAGCCAAGGACAGACCCGCCGCTGACCTTGAAAGCCTCCTGAGCCGTGCGCGCATTGAGGCGTCGACACGCCCGCTGTTCATCGAGCAGGTCGAACTCGACAGGACGGATGCCGCACAGGAACGCGCCGTCTACATCGTCAATCCGGAAGCCGGCCAGGATGCCGCCATCGCGGTCGAGCTGACCTTTCCTTCCGGTTAGCGTTGTTCTCTGGTTCAAAGCCCTAAAACGAGACCGGCATCGAATTCTTCGATTGTCGGTTGATTCCACAAGCCGTCGGCGATACACGTTGCTCGACCACAGGACCGGCCTTGCAACTCCCATTTCAGCAAGAGGGGTGAGACGCGATGAAGGGCTTGACGGACAAGGTCAAGGAGAAGGTTGACAGAGAGTTCTCAAAGCGGGTGAACATGCCGCCCAAGCAGCTCCAGCGTTGGCTCAGGACCAAGGCCTCACGAGCCGTGGGCGCCAAGGGCAAAGGCGGCGGGGAGTCGACCGGGCATGCGTCGGGCCGCCGGATCGTCACGATTCAGCGCAAGAAGAAGGACAAGCTGACAGCCAGCGACTACCGGCATATGAAGAAAGTCATCGGGTACATCAAGCGCCACCGTGCCCAGCGGCCGAAGGGGTCCGTCAAGGAGTCGCCCTGGCGCCACTCGCTGATGAACTGGGGCCATGATCCGTTGCAGGGCTCGTCCTCAAGACGGCGCCGCTCGAAGGGTCACAGGTAGGCGAACAGGACGCTCCCTTAGGAAGGCCCCGCGCTCGTCGGCCGCCGCTCGCGGCTTTCGAACTCCTTGGTCAGATAGCGCCACACCTTGTCCATGCCTTTTTCCAGCAACTCGGTACCCTTCCATTGACGCTGGCGTTGCTCGCCATGCCGCTCGGCCCAGGAGAAGGCCAACGGCAGCGGAATCAGCTTGACCGGCCCGCCGACCAACTCCGCCCAGAGCATGCCGAGGACCGTGCCTATTCGAACCGGCACGGGGATTGGACGCACGGGATTCCGCACGATGTCCTGGCAGAGCTCGGCCGGTGAGGTGACCAGCAGCTCACGGCAGGCCGCGGGCCGATCCATGTAAATCGAACAGACCTCATCCTCCAGGAACGGGCAGGGCAGCCTGAGCGCATAGTAATCACGGTTGGTCTGTTCCATGTCCTCATCGGACAGTTGGCGGTCGGTCTCAGCGACCTCGCTCAGACGCCCCCACAGCCCCGCTTCTTCCAGCCGGGCACGTGAGGCCTCGATCTTCTCGTGAAGGTGCTGGCGCTGGCTGTCCGGGAGGCGCTGCACCGCATCGTGGAGGGCGAAGGCTTCCGGCGGGGAGACGGGGACAAGCATGCGACAACACGCAGCGCACCCCATGCGGCAGGAGATCATTTGACCGCCAGCCTCGACCCGTTCTTGCTCGAGGGCGACGGCCCGCTCGCCGACGTCACGCAGGGCCGGCACGATGCTGGAGACAGGCACGAAGCTTGTTGCAACCTCGACCTGGGCGTGGACTTCTCCAGCGGGAGTCTTCACCGAGAGGTGGAGCCTGTCGACGGGGCGGGGGCCTTCGCTCGACATGGGCGCCTACTGAATCACGCCCAGTTCACGCCCGACCTTGGCGAAAGCCGCGACCGCCTGCTCGAGCTGTTCCCGCCGGTGCGCGGCCGAGATCTGCACCCGCACCCGCGCCTGCCCCTTCGGCACGACCGGATAGCTGAACCCGATGACGTAGATGCCCTCTTCCAGCAGGCGGTCCGCCATCCGCGTCGCGAGCGCGGCGTCCCCGAGCATGACCGGGATAATGGGGTGCTCGCCGGGCACGAGCGTGAACCCGAGCGACTCGAGGCCCTTGCGGAAGAACGCCGCGTGCTCCCGGAGCGACTTGCGCAGATGCTCCCCCTGGGCGACCAGCTTAAGGGCCTTCAGCGCGGCCGCGGTGAGGGCAGGCGGCAAGGCATTGGAGAACAGATAGGGACGAGAGCGCTGTCGCAGCAGCTCGATGATCTCCTTTCGCCCTGTCGTAAATCCTCCCGAGGCGCCGCCCATGGATTTACCCAAGGTGCTGGTGACGATATCCACCCGCTCGGCGACACCGAAGTGGTCCGGGGTGCCCCTCCCGTTCTGTCCCAACACGCCGGTTGCGTGGCTGTCGTCGACCACGACCGCCGCGTCGTATCGCTCGGCCAGCTCGGTGATGCGGTCCAGCCGGGCCAGGTCGCCGTCCATCGAGAACACGCCGTCCGTGGCGATCAGCCGCAGCCGACAGCTCGCCGCTTCCTTGAGAACGGTCTCCAGCTCCTTCATGTCGGCGTGGGCGTAGCGAAACCGCTTGGCCTTGCAGAGACGGATCCCGTCAATCAAGCTGGCGTGGTTGAGCGCGTCGCTGATGATGGCGTCACGGTCGTCGAGGAGGGTTTCGAAGAGGCCGGTGTTGGCGTCGAAGCAGGAGGTGTAGAGAATGCTGTCCTCGGTTCCGAAGAACTGGCTGAGCGCCTGCTCCAAACGCTTGTGCTGGTCCTGGGTGCCGCAGATGAAGCGCACGGAAGCCATCCCGTACCCGTGACTTTTCAAACCTTCAGCCGCCGCTTGCACGACGTCGGGATGATTCGCCAGGCCGAGGTAATTGTTGGCGCAGAGGTTGACGACCTCGCCCTGGGCGACCCGAATGACGCCGTCCTGCGGGCCCAACAGCTGCCGCTCGCGCTTGTACAACCCCGCCTTCCGGATCTCGTCGAGCTGCGCATCAATCGTTTTTTTCAAAGACGCATAGGCCATCGCCCTGACCTCCGTCGCTCAGGGGATCAGCACCACCTTTCCGCATTCCTGCGAATTCAGCAAGTCGAAGCCCTGCTTGAACTCGGACAGGGGAAACCGGTGCGTGACAACCGGCTTGATATCGAGCCCGGCCTTGAACAGCCCCGCCAACTTGTACCACGTTTCAAAGAGCTTGCGGCCGGTGACACCATACACCCGGATGCCCTTGAAGATGATCTCATTGGGCAGATCGAAGCTGACCGACCCGGTCGGAATGCCGAAGAGAGTCACGCGCCCGCCGTTCTTCACGGTCTTGAACGCCAGGTGCAGGGCCGACGGGTTGCCCGACATCTCCAGCGCGGTGTCGACCCCCTCGCCCGCGGTCAGGTCGGCCACAGCGGAAGCCAGATCCTCCTTGGACATCGTCGCCGCATTGAGCACGTGGGTCGCGCCCATTTCTCGGGCGAGCTGCAGCCGGTACTCGCTGGGGTCGGTTGCGACGATCACCGAGGCTCCGGCGACGCGCGAGACGCCGATGGCCAGCAGGCCGGTTGGCCCGCAGCCGCTCACAAAGATCGCGTGGCCGGTCACATCCTCGGCAAGCGCCGCGTCGACCGCGTTTCCCAGCGGCTCCTGGACGCAGGCCAGCTCGGGCGGAATCGCGCGGTCCGTCTTCCACAGAACCCGCTCGGACAGCACGACCGCCTGGGCGAAGGAGCCGTGGAAATCGACGCCGAGGATTTGATAATTCTTGCACACATGCGCCTGCCCGGTTCGGCATTGATAGCACAGGCCGCAGGTCAGATGCGATTCCGCCGCCACGAAGTCGCCCACTTTCACTCCCGTCACGGCTTGACCGAGCTCGACGACCTCGCCGCACATCTCATGACCGATAATGCGGGGCAGAGTGAGGCGGCTGCTTGCCCAGGGATCCCAGTTGTAAATGTGTCCGTCCGTGCCGCAGAGCGAGGTGGCCATGACGCGGACCACGACCTGATGAGGACCCGGTGCGGGGTCGGCCCAATCCACGTAGGTCAGGCCGGGTTGGGGTGTCGTTTTTGCGAGGGCTTTCATGAGTGTCTCTTTCTCACTCTATCACTGCGTGGGCGAGGCGTGCCCAGCCCCACGCCTGTCGGCGGTCACCGACGGCGCCGGCCTGATGATGCCGGAAAATGATACCACAGTGGCCTGTCAGATGCGGTAGTATGTCGCGATTCCTACACAGCGGCATCGGTACCGCCCGCAACCCGGGCTACGCGGCCCCGACGTCCGCGGTGCAGTGCGCACAGCGCGTTGCTTTGATGGCGATGCTCGAGAGGCAGTACGGGCATTCCTTGGTCGTCGGCGAGGTCGGGACGCCCGGGCCCTTTGTCTCCAGGAGACGATTGATCTGCCGCACCAAAAGAAACACAACGAGCGCAATGATGAGGAAGTCGAGCACGGTTTGGGCGAAGAGGCCGTAGTTGATCGTCACCGCTCCTGCGACCCTGGCCTCGTCAAGCGAGGCGTAGTGGCCTCCCGAGAGGGTGATGAATAGGCTGGCCACGTGCACCTTACCGAGCACGAAACCGACGGGAGGCATGAGGATGTCGGCCACCATGGATGAGGTGATTTTGCCGAAGGCGGTGCCGATCACAATTCCCACCGCCATGTCCACGACGTTGCCGCGCATCGCAAATTGCTTGAACTCTTTCCACATGACCTCCCCTCCATTCGTTCGAGGTTTGACGTTGCAGGGTCATCGTCCCAGGTTTCAGATCTCAGGTTCCGGGTTCCGGGTTCCACGTTCCACCTTCGTGGAGACATGTTCACCAGGTGCGCCGTCTTCTGAGCGCCTTCATATTGTGCCTGATTTACGCTTTCGATTCTCACCCCAATTGTCTCGCGGTAACATCAGGTGGGTCTTGCGTCAACGGAAGGGTGCCCCATAATGCCGGACTCGCAGCCTCCGATCGGGCTCATGAACGCCCGCCAGGCCGAGGGACTTGGGATGGTCATCCTGGGAGCCATTCTGGCGGGGGTGCCGTTCTTCGTGACGCTACCAGCCCAGGCGGGACTTCTGCTCCTCTCCTTTCTCGTCGGCTGTGCGCTCCTGCTCGTCGGCACCGCCCTGTCGCCCCTGCCCCGGAGGGCGAAGGTCTTTCTCTTTTTCGCCGTGCCCTTCGGCCTCCTCTACTGGATTTTCGATCTCAATGCCACCCTCATGGAACGCCGTGCGCTCATGGCGGAGGGTCGGACAGGCCTGGATCGCGTGTATCAGGCGGCCAGGGCATTCAAGCAGAGCACCGGCACGTATGAGATAGGTGATCGCGGCGACCTGGCCATCCAGGAGCTGCGCGCGGAGCGGTATTCATTTTGGTACGCGGTGAAAGGCAAGCCCCAGATGCTCCGGGGCAGCGCCACCCTGACGGCACCCTGTGATCTCACCACGCCGCCGATCACCGTCGCGGTTGCCGCCTCCCAGTCGGCTTTCGTCGCGGCGGCCAAGGGCAACCTCGACGGCGACCCCACCTGCGACGAATGGAGCATCAACGAGCTGGGCGAGCAGCGGCACAACCTCAAGGACTTGCACCAGTAAGCCGCCACACGCGCGCCCCTGATCGCCGCTGGTGTTCGATCCTGCCGGATTGAAGCTCCTCAGTGTTTCTTGGTAGTCTAATCGACCGTTCGCCTCGATCTATCCCTCCCCACAGCACTTGTCGGAGGCGTCTGTATGGACCTGGTTTTGCCGCCCAACGAACCGGAGCGACTTCGGGCGCTACGCGAGTACGCAATCCTCGACACCGGGCCGGAGCAAAGCTTCGACGATCTCACCGCCCTGGCCGCGCATCTGTGCGAGGCCCCCATCGCGCTCATTAGTCTCCTCGACGAGAACCGGCAGTGGTTCAAATCACGCGTCGGCATCACCGCGACTGAAACCGCTCGGGATATTTCGTTCTGCACGCACGCAATTCTGGAGCCGGATCTCTTTATCGTGCCGGATGCCTGCAAGGATGCACGGTTTGCCAAGAATCCGCTTGTCACTTCCGATCCCCATATTCGCTTTTACGCGGGCGCGTCCCTGATCACGCCGACGGGGCATGCGCTGGGCACGCTCTGTGTCATCGATCATGTTCCACGAGAACTGCGTCCCGAGCAGAAGCAGGCGCTGGCCGTGCTCAGCCGACACGTGATCGCGCAACTCGAGCTTCGACGCGCGCTCGCGGCCCGACAGGAGGCGGAGGAGGCCCTCACGGAACGCAACGAGGAAGTACGCAAGCTCCGCCGCGCACTGGACGGCAGGCATCAGTTCGCGGACCTCCTTGGAAAGAGCACGATGATGCAACGAATCTTTCAGCAGATCCGTGAGATCTCCCGAGTCGATGCCACGGTGCTGATCGAGGGAGAGACGGGAACGGGCAAAGAGCTGGTCGCCCGCGCGATCCATGCCCACAGTCATCGGAGCGCAGGTCCGTTCATCACGGTGAATTGTGCCGGCTTGACCGAATCGTTGGTGGGCAGCCAGCTCTTCGGGCATCGAAAGGGCGCCTTCACGGGCGCGGTTGAGAACCAGCAGGGATTGTTCGAGGCCGCGCACGGGGGCACGCTCTTCCTTGACGAGATCGGCGACGTGCCCCTGTCCGTTCAGACCAGCCTCCTTCGCGTGCTCCAGGAACGAGAAGTCACCCGGTTGGGTGAGTCCAAGCCACGGAAGGTCGACGTTCGGGTGCTGGCGGCAACCCATCACGACCTGGCCCATGATGCGGAGCAAGGCGGCTTTCGTCCCGATCTCCTCTATCGGGTCCGCGTCGCACGCCTGCCGCTCCCGCCACTCCGCGCTCGCCGAGAGGACATTCCCTTGTTGGCCGCTGCCTTCTTAGAGGAATGCCGGACGACCACCGGAACCCCTGTCGAGGCTATCGCACCCGAGGCGATGCAGTGCCTGGTCGAATATGCCTGGCCGGGGAACGTTCGTGAGCTGAAGAGTGCCATCGAGTATGCCGTGATCCACAGCCGCCCACCCTCAATCAACAAGTCGGATTTGCCGCCTGAAATTATTCAACACGCTCAGGCGGGGCCTGTTCCGATGACCACAGAGGGCTCGGAAAAGAACCGCATTCTGGTCGCGCTGCAACGCACAGGCGGGAATCGGAAGGAAGCCGCGAAAATATTGGGCATGAGCCGTGCCACCTTCTACCGCCACCTCGCTCAGCTCGGCATTTCTCCCCCACGTTAGGCTGATCCAGGCACGACTTGATCCCTTCATGGCTGTGTCTCATTCGAGACGCGCGAGACACATTGAGACACGTCTCTGTCTCATTCTGCATTGATTGGGCCGCAGCTCAAGACTGCCTTCAGATCATAAGGGTCTGAATTCATTCCAATCCTCGTACCCGCCTGGGTAAGGCACGATCCTTGTTATACCTCTCACCGCGTGAGGAGCTTCTCATCGCTGACCATCTCCCGGAGGTGCAGATGAAAGGGCAGGCCGCCACCTACGTTCTCCTGACTCTGATCTTTCTTGGCCCGCTCGAGGCCCGGGCGACCGAGACCGCTGAATCATTGAGCAGTCAATCCCTGTTGGCCTGTCAGGAGGGCCGGGTTGCCCCGGACCGGGAGACACGACTCGTATATTTCCAGCGGGCGGAGGCACTGGCCAGCCGAGCGCTCGAAGTTCGAGAGCAGCATGCCAATGCCCACTTCGCCCTCTTCTGCAGCCTGGGCGAACAGCTCCGGCTTGATGGCGAAAACCTGTCGTCCCTCTTCGGCCTTCGCCGGGTCCTCGCGGAGCTCGATCGCACCCTGGAGCTCGACCCGAGCCACGTGGACGCCCTGTCGGCGAAGGGGACACTCTTGATGAGGCTGCCCTCCCTGCTCGGCGGAGACGAGGAGCGGGGAGAGCAGATGCTTTGGCAAGTCATCAAGAGAGACTCCAAAGCCATCAACGCGCGCCTGGTCTTGGCCCGCACCTATTGCGCAAGAGGGCACCACCATGAGGCTCTGAAGCTGGCTCGCACGGCCTTGTACATCGCAAACGCCACACAGCGGCAGGATCTGATTCCGGAGGCGAGGGCGACCATCTCGGAACTTGGAGCGAGTGATGGCCGCATACAGGAGGAAGCGCCATGACACGTCAGGCATCACGCGAACTCGGACAGGCTCGAATACCAGGAGGCGCCCCTCTGAGGAGAATGCGCAGGCGCGGGGTGCGCGTGAACACCAGAGTCTACCAAGCCACGTATGGAAAGCTGCCGGACGGTCTCCGACCCTGGGGATTTGCGATCGGTGCGAGGACGGGCAGCTACTGGGTGGATCCCATGCCCTTCCCGGAAGCGGAAGGTTTGGTTAGGAGGATGGCTGAGAGTCTCGGTGAGGACACGATCATGGTACTTCCGTGAAGCGGGAGGACGCTAGGCAAGACGCGCGCCCCAGCCCCTGCATTCTCCAGTACCCTTCCTTCTGAACAGCCACCCCATTTGTTATCGCACCTGCCTACACCAGGTCCCTGGGAACGGACCGGTCCCAGCGCTTGGAGAAGATGCGGGTGCCCTGCTCGTAGGCGTCAAGCGTGGCGTGCAGCCGGAAGACGTCGGAGGAGGAGGTGAGGCGCGTATGCGTTTCGATCCGGGTGCTCCAGTCGTTGCGACGGAGCATGGTGATATGCTCGACCTCGGCTTGCGCCGAGAGGGGGTCGTCGTCCCGGATGATGTACCGCTTGAGACTTCGCTGGGCAATGTCCAACTGGATGGGCTCGACCCGCACGCGGGTCAAATTGTCTCCTTCGTCGCTTGCGATGGTGTAGATCGTCTCGAGCCGCGCGTCATCGCGTTCAACGGAGCGACGGGCTGTTCGGACTCCCAATGCGGACTCCACGTCCGAAGGCGCCGCCTCGACTCGAGCGAACGGGGGAAGCGCGTCATCTTCGGCACGAGACGGCCGCACCGGAAGGTTCAGCACGCTTGCGCCTGCATGCAGGGTCAATGTGGCCGGCTCCGGCGAAGGCCAGGCGACGGGCCAATAGCAGGTTGAGATCGCCAGGCGCAGACGGTGACCGGCGGGGAAGGCGTGGGCGATATCGTTGAGCTGGACCCGCACCGCGTAGCGCTTTCCCGGCTCGAGTGGCGTCGGGTACTCGTGGCTCTCGCGGTGGGTCAGGTTGAACAACCCATAGGTCACTCGGGTGGACGCGCCGTCCGGCGCCACGTCGTTCAGACGCACCGCGAGCAGTGCGCTCGGTTTGTCGACCGTCAGCTCAAGTGCAGCCACCGGCGCGCCGAGGATTTCCAGCCGATCGTGGAGCGGCCCGGAATCGAACGCAAGCGATCGCGCATCCTCATCCCGTTGATCCGTCGACATTTCACCCTCTTCCCCGAATCCGCACCAGTCACCTCCCGCCATTCCGATAGTTTGGGGCGAGCGCAGACTCACGTTGGATTCGGGCTGCTCGCGGTCGTCCAACCGCCCTTCATTCAGATACAGTGGGTGCCACGCGATCCGCGGCGAGGGCCAGGTTGCTTCCGCCACCCAGCGGCCGGGGCGCGTCGCGTAATAGGCCCGTGGCGGCAGACTCTCCTGCATCCACACGCGGTACATGGGCTCGGCCATGATGCCGGTCTCCATGCCCTTCAGCCACTGGTCCCACCACCGTAGCGCCTCTTGCAGAAATCCGATTGCCGGTCCGGGAATCCCGTTGTGCGGGTAGACATGCGCCCAGGGACCAACCAGCCCCTTGCGCGGAACCAGCAGTCCGGCCAGGAGGCGGGGGATCGCGTTGGTATACGCATCGGCCCAGCCCCCGATCGCATAGACAGGACAGCGGATGCGATTGAACGCCTCGCAGACCGATCCGTGCTTCCAGTACGCGTCGCGGCGTTGATGCCGGAGCCAGGCTTCCGGAAACAGCACGGCATGTTCTAAACGCTCCAGCCACATTCGCCGCCAGCGGGCGCCGACGACCTCCGGATCCGGTGGGTACGCGTTGAAGGTCAGCAGCACGGACCCCCATGTCAGGTTCTCATCGAGGAGGCACCCCCCCATGTAATGCGCATCATCGGCATAGCGATCATCAGTCGAGCAGACGGTGATGATCGCTTTCAGCGCCGGCGGCTGGAGCGCCGCCACCTGAAGACTGTTGAACCCGCCCCACGACTTGCCCATCATGCCGACCGCCCCGTTGCACCAGGGCTGGGCGGCGATCCAGCGGATCACCTCGACCGCGTCGTCCTGTTCCTGCTGCACATACTCATCGACCAGGATTCCATCCGAATCGCCGGAGCCACGCACGTCCACGCGCAGGACCGCGTAGCCGTGCCCGGCGAAGTACCGATGCATCGGCTCGTCACGCCCACGCGTGAAGTCGCGCTTCCGGTAGGGGATGTATTCGAGGATCGCCGGCACGGGCGTGCGCGCCGCGTCCTCCGGCATCCAGATGCGCGCAGCCAGCCGGCAGCCGTCCGGCATGGTGATCCAGGTGTTCTCGATTTCCTTGATCGGGTGGGGGAGGGCGCTGACGACTTGCATTGGGGCTCCGCCGTTCCGCGGGACGAGCATGCCCGCGTATCATAGCAGAGCGACCACGCCGGCGACGAGCCACTGGTCCCCTGTGCGAGCGCCAGCCTTCGTTAGGCGGCGTGCTCCGTCGCCGTCGAGTGGAGCGGGGTCGGGGTCACGATTCCTTGACGATCCGTTCCCATGAACGCGTGCCGGAGCCGCTCTCGGACGAGCAACCCCGCTTCAAGATCCCAGCAGTTCACGATCGCCAGTCGAAAGCCGCCAGGGGGCATGGCATGAAGCTCCGGTGCCTTGTCCTGGTGGAAGGGGATTTGGATACTTGAGACTCCCGCCTGCGCCAGACAGGCCGCCACGACATCCGCGCTCAGTCTCGGGTAGCGGACACCGTGCTCGCCGAACAGCACCACGCTGTAGCCGGTACGTCGATCGGCATCCCGGTAGGTCCACCGCCGGTTGGCGTAGAGCATCACCATATGGTCGACCCAGCCGAGCCCATAGAGATCCACCCACTGATCACTCATGCGCAGGTGGCACTCGATGATTGTCCCGCCGATCGTCTCGAAGTTGACGATGCCCGCATAGCCTCCGAGATACTTCCGGAGCCAGGCTCCAAGGTAGCTTTCCAGGTGCGGCCGGGGCTCGGCCAGCACCGTCCAATAATCGAACATCCCGTTGCCGAGGGCCTTGCCGGTCGCGTGACGCCACCAGAGGGGCTCACCGTCGCGGACCGCCACATCGGTGCTGACGTGCTCGCCGAACAGCAACGGCATCCACATGTGCCCCGGCTGCTGCCTGCGCTCATAATCCTCCGGGGTCTCGAACACCGCGCTGCCCGTGCCCATACCCTTCATGTTGTAGATCGGCTTGCTGAAGACGGGAAATCTCGAGGGAAGCAGCCCGTGCGGCGCGTGGGTCAGCCCCTGCGTCTCGCAGATCAGCATCTTGTTGTAGACCCACCGGTGAGCCGGAAAGAGCTCGTAGGCGTCGCCGTCGTCGGTGGGGATCGTGACGTCGTCGGGGCAGGACACACCCTCAAAGTACTGGGTGCGCCACGGGTCTCGTTCGATGATTGGCATGGTTGCGTCGGCTCCCTTCTGGATCCACCAGCAGGGTGAATCGGGACCACCAGGGTCGGAAAAGGCCGCCCGGCGCCGAGCCCGCTGGAGTCGAAAGGCCGGATAAAGCAACCGCCGTACCATGGTGCAGCTGCGCGAAATGCTGCGACGACTCCAGAGTTATCTCGTTGATTTGTTTAACCCTTTCGAGCCATCGAGGCGCCCTGCTCCACTTGTCGTCCATCGCGCCGACCGGAGCCCGGAGAAAGGTCGTCACGCCTTTACTGTCCACACCACAGCAAAATCAAACGCTTAGGCTAATCTGACAGGTTGTCTACGACGAGACAGAACGTCCCGCCTTCACAGCCTCCCCATTGGCAGAATCCGTCCTTCGGATGGCCTTCGTCCTGGAGCTGGTGGGGTGGAGCTCCTCACATCTGTCATGGGGCTGAAAGATCACGGCCGGGTTACGATCGAGAGGACTTCCTGATGGAGAACGGGGTCGGCCGCAGTGAGCAGGCTGCCGGCAAAGACGACGTTTTCATCATCCCCTGTGAGACTGCTGACCACGCCGCCGGCTTCACGCACGCAGGGCACGAGGGCGGCGCTGTCCCACGGTGACATCACGGGATCGATCGCCACGTGGAGCCGTTGCCGACACACGAGCACGTGCTGGATGCAATCGGCCACGATTCGAAATTTCTTCGCTCCCGCCACCACCTTCTCCAGAGGGTAGGGGCGTTGTCCCTGGACGGGTTGGAGGGTGGACCCGTGCAACCCGCCGGCCGACACGAACGCCTTGCCCAGCGACCCGACGGGATCGCACTGCAGCCGCTTGGGGGTCTCACCCTCGAACTCGAACCAGCAGCCGGCTCCCTTTGCGGCGTAGACCGTCTCCCCCAGCGCCGGCATGTGCACCACGCCCACGACGGGCTGGCCTTCCCGCAACAAACCGATGAGCGTCCCGAAGGTCGGCAGGCCAAGCACGAAGGAGGCCGTGCCGTCCAGCGGATCGATGATCCACTGGTCGCCGCGCACCGGATGGTGATCTCCTCCGAACTCCTCGCCCAGCATGGCGGCGCGGGGGTGAGTCCGCATGATCTCCGCTCGGATATGTTCTTCTGCGCGACGGTCCGCCTCGGTGACCTCGGTCCCGTCGCTCTTGTGTTCCACAGCCACGGACCTGAAGAACGGCATGATGACGCCGGCCGCCTCCCGTGCGAGGCGTCGTGCAAGCTCCAGCTGTTCACGGTACTCGGTCGGCTGCGTCGGCATCGCTGATCCTTGGCGTCTGATGGCGCGCGGGGTCAGCCTACTGGTGCGTCCCTTCAAAATCAAGCGAGCGTGGGAAACCTGAGGGTGAAACGGCCGGTGCTCGTGTACAATGCCGGACCGGACCCCGGAGGGCATGCCGCTATCGAAAGAGCAACCCTGCCATGACGATCCGCTTACCACACAACTGTGAGCTTGCCCTCCTGGAGCGCTTCGTCAAGGCCGAGGCGATGGCGATGTGGTCGGTCAGGGCCGCCCAGTCGACGAATGTTCCGCCTCACGTCCTGCGTTTTCTGCAGCAGCACGAACAGGACGAGGCGCGGCACCTCCGGGAGTTCGAGGCAACCCTGGGGACCCGCGCCCGCGAGAAACGGGCGCTGCCCCGCGTGCCGGAGCAATGGGCGGCGCTGGCGGTGCACCTATTCGGCTATGAGGTGCTCGGGCTGGAGTTTGCCAAGCTCCTGGTCGATGTGCGACCGGACCTGGCACCGATTCTCGCGGATGAAGAAGTGCATGTGGGATTTTTCGAGCGGGAGATCCAACAACTCCTGTCCACGGACGACGGCGCCGCTCGACAGGCGCGATCTTTCGCCGAGGCCTGGTGGCGGCGCCTCCCCAGGACGGTCGATCGTTACCTGCACGATGATGCGCTCACCCCCTATCGACAGGACCTTCGCCGGACGATTCTCGACGCCATCCACCGGCGTTTCCGCAGCCTCGGGTTGCTCGATGTGACCCCTCCTCCACGAATACGCCCTCCAGCACGCTCATGAGCGAGTCGGACCGGACTGGTGCGGCCCTTCGACCGAAAGGGCCGCCCGGGGTCTGGTACACTTTCTGGAGACCCGGCCCCAGGCCTTGGCGGTGCCTTGAGAAACCACTGTCCATTGACCATGCCACACCACATGATCCACTCCGTGCTCGCGTCCCTGTGCGGCCTCCTCCTGGCCGCCTGTCAGTTCGAGTTTTCAACCGATTTCAACACGGGAAAAAAGACTCGGACACCGGAAGAGTTGGCCTCGCTCATCGAGGCCGATTTTACGCCGCAGGCGGGAGGCGCCACGCTTCGGGTCCTGTGCCCCGGAGGCTTGACAGGCGAGGTCGACCGCACCTTCCTGTGCACGGGCTCGACGTCGGACGGCTATGTACTGGACATCGAGATCCTGGAGCGGGGAGGCGGCGCCTTTCGCTGGCTGGTCGTCAAGAGCGCTCGAGCCCCGGGCGGACAGCCGATCACCCGCGCCCAGGCCGAGGATTCGCCCGAGGCGATGCCCGAGGAGCCGCCAGCGGAGGAGCTCCTCACGAGCGAAACCGTGGACGACACCGGCCGGCGCTGTGTCACCATCGACACCGGCTACGTCTGTCTCGAGCAGTAGCACACCGCCAAGCCTGGCCGTCGGCGCCTACCAGCTCTCCTGCTCATCGATAAATCGCCTGGACCTCACGAGATCCTCGTGGGAGCAGATTCCTTTCTCTACCAGCAGGTGCTCGGCCGCTGCCACGCGAGCGATCAGCTCGGGCAACATCATGTCGAGCCGTTCCGTCAGCGCGTCCAGATCAGTCCCGATCCTGCCGGCCGCTGAGGGGGCCGCCGGCCGACTGCGGCTCTTGGATCGCTGGCGCCGTTGCGCTCGTCGTCGCGCAGGCTTCTTTCTTCCCGCCATTCATCACCTCCCATTGTGTCGAGGGGTAGCTCTTTCTTGCTGCCGGACCCGCTGGTGAGTCAGGAAACGCATTCTCACGGTGAGGGCTTCCGCACGTCGAGGATGACGATATCTATGATGAGATCCTGGCCGGCTAGCGGATGGTTCCAGTCCACGGTCACGGACTCCTGATCAACCTCGATCACGCGCAGCGTGCGGCCGATCTGATCCTCATACTCCGCACCGACCGCCACATCGTGGGGGAATCGTGCTCGGGGCAGCCTGGCAATCTTGGCTTCATTGTAGAGACCGAAGGCTTCGCCTGCGGCGACGCGGATGCGCGCGGTCTCGCCACGGTGCATGCCGGCCAATTGACGCTCCAGGGAGGGCCGCAGCTCTCCTCGGCCGTGCACGTAGGAGAACGGAGCATCGTGCGCGGTCGTCCTGAGGACGGTCTCGTCAGCCCCCCTGACCGTGTACTCCATTGTGACCCGCATCCCAGCGTCGATGGCGAGACCAACTGGCTCTCGGACGGTCCGGTGCGTGCAGGAGGGGAGGCCTGCCAGCACGGCCGCGGCACACAATCCGATGATC
>JBFGRM010000038.1:0-14299 GCA_041563675.1 Nitrospiraceae bacterium
CGAACGCTGAAACGGATGCTCGAGACGCACAAAGTGAATGAGATCGGCCGACTGTACGTCATGGGCGCGGACGGCTCCGTGGTGCTGGCGTCCCTGCCCCTTCCCGAGGCCTTCTTGCAAACCACGCTCTCCGGTGACACGGCTCGCGCGCTCTTCGAGCATGAGGGCAGCGCCCGCGTCTATAACAATTACGCAGGAACCGGAGTCATCGGCATGCTGATGCCCGTCAACTTCCTCGGCTGGGGGGTGGTGGCGGAAATCAACCAGGATCATGCGTTCGCCCAGTCCACCAAGAGCCGGAACCTCACCCTGCTGATCGTGGCCTGTCTCGTCGTCGGCATCGGCTCGATGGCCTACTTGCTGGGGCACACGATCGTCCGGCCCGTAACCCGCCTGACCAACGGGGCGGCCGAGGTGGCGTCAGGCGACCTGGATGTCGACCTGCCCGTCGTGGGAGGGGGCGAGGTCGGCTACCTGACACAGGTTTTCAACAACATGGTCGCGCGCTTACGACAGAGCCGGGAGGAGCTCGCGGCGATCAACATGGCATTAAGCGAGAAAAACACCGAGCTCGAGCGGCTGTCCGTGACGGACAGTCTCACGGGGCTGTACAACCGCAAGCACCTCATGGAGACGCTCACGGGCGAAGCCAACCGCGCGCGCCGGCATGACCATTCGTTTTGCATCATCATGACCGACATCGACCACTTCAAGTCCTACAATGACACCCACGGTCACGTCGCCGGCGATCGTTTGCTCATCAAGGTGTCGTCGCTGTTCCGTGATCTAGTCAGGACGGTGGACTACGTGGCCCGGTACGGAGGGGAGGAATTTCTCATCATGCTGCCGGAAACCGGCATCGAGGCGGCGGTGCAGGTCGCGGAACGCATCAGATCGTGCGTGGCCAAAGAGACGAAGGCCGACCCCGAGCTCGCGTCCCACGTGACGCTCAGCATGGGCGTGTCCTGTTTTCCGACCCACGGGGACACGCCGGTCGCGGCGGTCATGAGCGCCGACTCGGCGCTCTACGAAGCCAAACACGCCGGTCGAAACCAAGTGAAGGCGGCCAGCACCAAGCCGAAAAAGCGCGCGCCCGCACGTTTACCGAGCGCCAACTAGATCGAAGTACACCCATCCAACCTGACCGCTCCCATTCTGCACCCGCACCCACTTGCCGCGATACGAATGTCCGATGAGGGGATCTCCTGCTTGGAGACGCGTCATGACCTTTGAATTCAAGGTGGGCGCTGCGCGAAGATTGCTTGCGTCCCGGGCTTTCAGTCGAACCGGCAGTGTGAAGGGGATTTCCCCCAGTAGTAAGGGCAAGTCCTGGCGACTCAGGCTCTGTTCCTGGCTCTCCCGTATCAAGCCTTTCGCCTGTCCTGACAAGTACAGCGCGCCGCCGAAATTCTGCTTCTTGAACTCCTCGGCGCCAAGCCTCAAGAGCTCGACTGCGCGCACATATTTCGGGTCACCGGAAATCTGTGGGGATTTGGTGCGGAGCGCCTTGAGGGCGATCTCGGCTTCGGCCAGGTTGGACGCCGCCTCCGCCTTGCTCTCAAGACTGCGGAGCTTGGCTTTCGCGCGGACGACCTCCAGAATGGCCTCGCCGAGTCGACTGTTGAGCTCATCGACCTGGGCTTCCTTCTCGATCAGGAGCATGTTCAGTCTGGCCACCCTCTCCTCGAGATCCCGGCCCAAGGTCACCTGCTGACTCAGCGACTTCTCCAGCACCACCTGGCGCTGCTGCAATTCCTCTTGCTGCTTCTGCAGGATGGTCTGCTCCGACTCCGGGCTCTGCTCACTCCCGGAAAGCGAGCCTAGGGCCCGCATCATCGCCTGACAGCCCGAGACCGCCAGGCTGGAGGCCAGAAGGAGCGGGATAATGGACAGGAACGGGATGCGGTTGCTGGAAGGAAGTGGTGTTTGGACTCGTCTCATCGCCGATCAAATCGTGGTACGACGTCCCCCGAGGCGCTCGCGCGGAGGGTCATGTAAGCGCGTGACCTGCCGGCAGTCGGGGGCCCCGTTTGCCGAATGGTAGCAGAACACCCTGAACCCGACAAAACCGATTCGTAAATGCCGCAGGCTCAAGACGGTTCGTTCAAGAACGACCAGGAGCCGAAGGTCGCCGCTTGCCCGTGCCGGCGACCCGCCGAGTCGACCACCTTCCAGACCAGCGCGCGATCCACGAGGAAGCGCCGCCCCTTGCCGGAGATCCGGACCCCGCGGTAGTCATCGATGAATCCCCGCTCCTCAGCCCGCGCCAGCATGCGCGCGCGCTCGGCCTGATCTGGGGGCTCCGCGGTCATGCGTGACGGCGTCCGTGTGAACTGGTCCCAGGTCATCTCCCAGAGATCCAGCGCGACCCGGTTGCCGAAGTTCAGCACGGGATCGTCCTCGAGGCCGTGGGAGACCACCACGAAGGGAGCCTCAAACAGCGCGCAAGCCCGCTGCTCCGGCGTGCCCGCGGGCGCGATCAGATCGTGCTTCGTCCAGTGCCGATAGCTCTCCATCAGCAGGCGGCACCACTGCTGAATCCCGGCGTCTTTCCACGGCTCCCGCATGGTGGAACGTGACGATCTTGTCCGCCTCTCAAAGATTCCGCCAATGGCGGCCATCCCGCCGTATCAGCTCGTCGGCCTCCTGCGGTCCCCAGGTACCAGCCGCGTAATTGGGGAAACTGGCGGGCGGCAGCGCATGCCAGACATCCAGGATCGGCTGTACGACGGACCAGGCCAGCTCCACATTGTCCGCCCGCTGAAACAGGGTCGCGTCCCCCGCCATGCAGTCGTGCAGCAGCGTCTCGTACCCCGTGCTTGGAGCGTCGCCGAAGTACTTGGAATACTGAAAGTCCATGTCGACCGTTCCGACGCGGACCGTGGGGCCCGGAACTTTCGCATCGAAGCGAAGCGAGATTCCCTCATCGGGCTGGATGCGGATGACGAGCACGTTGGGGGCCAGTTCCTCCACGGTGGTCTTACGAAACAACATCAAGGGCGCGCACTTGAACTGAATGACGATCTCCGTGACCCGTTTCGGCATGCGTTTGCCCGTGCGCAGGTAGAACGGGACGTCGGCCCAGCGCCAACTGTCGATGAACAGCTTGAGCGCGACATAGGTCTTCGTGTTGGAGCTCGGCGACACGTTCGGCTCCGCACGGTATCCGGGCACGGCCTCCCCCCCGATGATCCCTTCGCCATACTGGCCCGCCACGGCGTTGCGCAGCACCTCGATGGGATGGGGCGGAATGATGGCGCGCAGGACCTTGGACTTCTCGGTCCGCACGGCATCGGCGTCGAACGAGTTGGGCGGCTCCATGGCGACCAGCGAGAGCAGCTGCATCACGTGATTGGGGACCATGTCACGCAGCGCGCCGGCTTCTTCGTAATACCGTCCGCGGTGCTCGACGCCGAGGCTCTCGGCCACCGTGATCTGCACGTGATCGATGTAGCGGTGGTTCCACACCGGCTCGAAAATGCCGTTGGCGAACCGGAAGACCAGGATGTTCTGCACCGTCTCTTTGCCGAGATAATGGTCGATCCGATAGATCTGCCTCTCCTTGACCACGCTACTGATCTCTCGGTTGAGCGCCTTGGCCGTTTCCAAATCATGCCCGAACGGCTTTTCGATGATGATGCGCCGCCAGCACCCGTCGCGCTCCTCGACGAGGCCGGACGCGCCCAATTGAGTGATGATCTGCGAGAAAAAGCTCGGGGCTGTCGCCAGGTAAAACAGGTAATTTCCCCGGGTCGCATGCGCCTTGTCCACCTGAGCGAGCTGCTGCTGGAGACGGGCGTAGGCTTCGGCATCGCGGAAGTCCCCCTGCACGTAATGCAGCCGCTGCACGAGATCGTCCCAGACGGCGGGGTAGACCTCACCGGTGGCGAAATGCCGGATGTCCCCGGAAAGTCCGTCCCGAAAATCCTCCTGGCTGAGATTGGTGATCGCAAATCCCACGAGCGCGAACTCCTTGGGGAGGTGCTTGTGAGAGGCCAAATTGTAGATGGCGGGGATCAGCTTGCGTTTCGTCAGATCCCCGTCGGCGCCGAAGACGACGAGCACGCACGGATCGGGGGATGCCTCCGAGGCGGCGGTCATGTTGTCGGGGATCGAGTTTGGGGGCGTCATACGGACAGGCACCTCATCAACCCATCATGCGGACGGAGCGTCGCGGCAACCAATCACACGGGGCGAACGAGAATGACCTTGTTCTGATCAAGACTAACGCGCTGTTTGGCACTCTACCCGATAACAAGGTGATACATCCACCATTACCGTCGCTTACGCTCCGCACCCGTCGCCCCCCAATGGCTCCCGCCGACGGCTCAAGCAATCGCGGAAGTTGCCGAAGAAGATGCGGAGGTGCTGGATGCCGGTGGTGCAATCAATCAACGGCGTGTTTTCGCTGTACCGGGACCGCCAGGGTCCCCAGCGATACCCGTCTGGACAGCGCCCGGAGACCGCCGGGTCACAGCTGGGTGAGCCGGCGACGAATCCGGGCTCCGTGTTGACGGCGCCGCCTCAGAGAGCGGGCTCGGTCGGCAGGACGCGCAGGCCGGTCGTGGTCGCCCGGGACGTCATGTCGATCCCGGTGCTCACCCTCCCCGCCAGTGCGCCGCTCGTTCAGGCGTGGGTGGCCATGAGGAGCCGTCAATTCCGGCATCTTCCGATCGTGTCCGATTCGGGGATGATCGTCGGGATGATCTCGGATTTGGAACTCCTCCACACCACGCAAGGGACGGAAGGGCGGGTCCTCCCCCCGTTCCCCTTGGTGCGCGACGTTATGACCAGAGAGATCATCACCGCCACGCCCGAGACGCCCGTCAAGGAAATCATCGAGGTGATGCTCCAGGAGCACATCGAGGCCGTCCCCATCCTCAACGACCGCCACCATCCGGTCGGCATCTTCACGACGACCGACGTTCTCCGCGCCCTTCTCGACCGAGCACCCCTCGAGCTCTGGACATAAGGCACCGTCACCGACTGATCCACTCCGTCCCCTTATCCCTCCCGCCTTCTATAGCCCTCGCGACCGGTGGGTGCGCAGGCTTGCAAATCTGCCCGTTTATCGGCGATGCTATGTGTTCCCCCACCCAACAGGAGCGCGATTCATGGCCGCGAGGTCGATGTTTCAAAAGATCTGGGATGCCCATGTCGTACGGGAGGAGCCCGACGGCACGACCCTGCTGTACATCGACCGTCACCTGGTTCACGAGGTCACCTCCCCCCAGGCATTCGAGGCGCTGCGGCTCGCGGGCCGCAAGCCGCGACGACCGGCCGCGACCCTCGCGGTGCCGGACCACAACGTGCCCACGACAGACCGTCGGCTCGGCATCGCGGATCCGATCAGCGCGAAGCAGGTCGCGACCCTCGAGGACAACGCCGGGAGTTTCGGCATCACCCTGTTCGGAATGAACGACATTCGCCAGGGTATCGTGCACGTCATCGGCCCCGAGCAAGGGTTCACGCTGCCCGGCATGACCATCGTCTGCGGAGACTCCCACACCTCCACCCACGGCGCGTTCGGCGCGCTTGCCTTCGGCATCGGCACGAGCGAGGTGGAGCACGTGCTGGCGACCCAGTGTCTCATCCAGAAACGGCCCCGCAGCATGGAGATCAGGGTCGAGGGCACGTTGCCTTCCTATTGCTCGGCCAAGGACATCATCTTGGCGATCATCGGGACGATCGGGACCGCGGGCGGCACGGGTTACGTGGTCGAGTACACGGGGTCCGCCATCGCCGCCCTGACGATGGAGGGCCGGATGACCCTCTGCAACATGTCGATCGAGGGCGGGGCCCGGGCCGGCATGGTTGCGCCTGATGAGCGGACGGTCGCCTACCTCCGAGGGCGCCCCCTGGCACCTGGGGACGAGATCTTCGATCGCGCGGCCAAGACCTGGCTGCAGGTGAGAACCGATGCGGGCGCCTCGTTCGACAAGGTCGTCCGGCTCCGAGCCGAGGAGATCGCGCCTCAAGTGACCTGGGGGACGACCCCGGGCATGGTGGCAAGCGTGGACGCGACCGTCCCGGACCCTCGGGCCATGCCGGATGACAAGCAGCGCAAGGCCGCGGAGCACGCGCTCGAGTACATGGCGCTCAAGCCGGGGACGAAGATGACGGACATTCCTCTGGACCGCGTGTTCATCGGCTCCTGCACCAACAGTCGCATCGAGGACCTACGGCTCGTGGCGCAGTACGTCAAGGGCAGGAAGGTCGCCCGGAGCGTCCACGCCATGATCGTCCCCGGCTCAGGGCTCGTCAAGCAGCAGGCGGAGCAGGAGGGGCTGGACGCGATCTTTCGCGAAGCGGGATTCGAATGGCGGGAGGCGGGGTGCAGCATGTGCCTGGCCATGAACGCCGACGTGTTGCAGCCCGGCGAGCGCTGCGCATCGACGAGCAATCGCAACTTCGAGGGCCGACAGGGCAAGGGCGGCCGGACGCATCTCGTCTCGCCCGCGATGGCGGCTGCCGCTGCCATCGAAGGGCATTTCGTCGACATCAGAAATTGGGGATAGGCGCGGGGCGAGAGGCGCGTGTCCGACTTTTCGACTTTTGCTTTTTACGTTCATCGTGGAGTGATACCGTGGAACCGTTCACGACTCTAACCGGCTTGGTGGCGCCGCTCGATCGGGTCAACGTCGACACCGATCAGATCATCCCCAAGCAGTTTCTCAAGACGATCCACCGGACCGGTCTGAGTGAAGGGCTGTTTTACGACTGGCGCTACAAGAAGGACGGCGCGCCGGACCCGGAATTCTTTTTGAATCAGCCGCGGTACCGGGGGGCAACGATCCTGCTGGCCCGGGACAACTTCGGTTGCGGCTCCTCCCGTGAGCACGCGCCCTGGTCCCTTCTGGATCAAGGCTATCGCAGCCTGATCGCCCCGAGCTTTGCGGACATCTTCTACAACAACTGTTTCCAGAACGGGATCCTCCCCGTTGTCCTGAAAGCCGATGAAGTCCAGGAGCTGTTCCAAGCCGTCTTCGATCATGAGGGCTACCGCCTTACGGTCGACCTTTCGAATCAAGCCGTCACGACGCCGGACGGGAAATCCTATACGTTCGAGGTCGATCCCTTCCGCAAGAACTGTCTTCTCAACGGCCTCGACTCGATTGGCCTCACTCTTCAGCACGAGTCCGCCATCACCGCTTACGAGCAACGCCGCAAGGCCGAGACTCCCTGGCTGTTCGAAGACCTCTCCTCTCGATAATCGTCCCGTGAAGCAAAAACCGGGCGCGTTCAGCGCTTGGCTAGTCCTTCTTCTGGCCTGCGGCCTGTCTCTTCTCGCCCTGCAGGGCTGCACCGGCTCCGAGCCGGAAGACCTCTTCGAGCTGGCCCACTTCGAGGAGCGGCAGAACAACCCTGCCCATGCCCGGGAGCTTTACGAGCAGATCACCCGGGAGTTTCCGGAGAGCGAGTTCGCCGGGAGGGCGCAAAAACGGCTCGAGCAGATGGAGCCAGAAGTAAGGAAGTGAGAGGACGTCCGATGCGCTCACGCCGGGCACAGCACGGATACTCGTGATGAAACTCATGGGCTATCTGTTTCATCTGATCGCGCGCGTGTTCGAACGCGTAGGCCTACTCATCTATCGGGTGGGCAATGCCTTTCACAATCTTCTGCCCGTGTTTTTCCCCCCACACGAATCGTCCGCCCTGCTGAGCCGCTACTACAAGCACACCTACTACCCTCAGGAATCGCTCGGCGATGGGAAGTCGCTCGGGACGGTGGCCTTCGAGCTGGAGAGCTGGGAGGTCGACGTATGCAATCGATATGGCATCTCTTCCGGTCAGATGCTCGTACTCGGCTGCGGGTGGGGGCGCGAAGCCATCGCCATGGCCGAGCGAAATGTGCAGGTCGTGGGACTGGATCTTCACCCACAGGTCCTGAGCATCGCTAACCGCGTCGCTTGCGAGCGGAAGGTTCCGGCACAGTTCATGCGAGGTGACTTCCTCGCTCCGCCCTGCAAGCCGGGAAGATTCGACTACGTTCTTCTCTCCGGTACGATGTACAGCGCCATTCCTGGCCGAGAAACGCGACAAGGCTGGCTCAACCGCGTGCGCGGTCTCTGCAGGTCCGAAGGCCTGATCATGCTCAGCTTTCAGATCGACGCGCGACCCGACGGCCGCCTGGACAGGCTGACGGACCGGCTCCGAGCCGCGCTCGTCAAGCTCCCGGGAACAAACTCCTGTTACCAGAAAGGCGACGTCTGCCAGGGTGGTCACTTCTTTCACCTATTCCAGGACGAAACCGAGCTGAAGGCCGAATTCGACGGCGCGGGCGCCCGAATCAAGGAGCTCAATTGGCCCCACCAATACGCGGTGCTCGCCTAAATTATTACGTAGGCTTTAATATGTAGCCCTTAGGTATCCTACGCATTTCCAAATTCGCTAGGTGGCCATTTCTTGCTGTGCTAGGCTTGCCAGAGGGCTATTTGCAAGCCACACCACATCATGGACTCTTTATGGATGGGACCTTCGTCAAGAGCAAGGACTTTGTCCAACGCAACATTGCGGGCGAGTGCCTGCTGATCCCGATCCGCCGCCGCCTGACGGATGCCAACAGCCTCTACGTGCTCAACGAGACGGGGGCGGCGATCTGGGACCGTCTGGATGGGATCCGGTCCCTGCAAGAGATTGCCGGCGATCTCCTGCAAGACTACGAGGTTCCGCCAGAACAGATCGAGCGGGACGTGCAGGAACTGGTCAACGACCTGTTGAGCATCCAGGCGATCCACCCGGTCCATCGGTGAGGTATGCTGGCTCAAGAATTTGCCGACCGCCTTCCAGCGCGCTTTCCTTACGCCTGCCAGTGGGAGATCACATGGCGCTGCAACCTGCGCTGCGTCATGTGCTACACGGACTGCTTCAACCACGCTGACCTGGTGAATCAAGAGCTCCCCGCCTCGGACGTGTGCCGCATTCTCGACGAGCTCGCCGACGCGGGCTGTGTCGAGCTGTGCTTCACCGGTGGCGAGCCGTTCGCCCGCGCCGACTTCCTCGACATCTACGATTACGCCATTCGAAAAGGCTTCCTCGTCACTATTTTCAGCAACGGCACGCTGATCACCGAAGCCATCGCCGATCGCTTGGCGCAATCCCCACCCTGTCGGGTCGAGATCAGCCTCCACGGGCTCACCCCAAAGACATTCGAGCAGGTGACGCAAGGGCGCGGATCCTACGAGCGCTGCATGGCCGCCATCGAGCTCCTCCGGGCGCGCGGGGTCCCCTTGGTGCTGAAGGCGACCGCCATGAGCCTCAACAAGGACGAGATTCTGCCGATCAAGCAGTATGTGGAGAGCCGGGGATCCATTCCCTTCAAGCTCGGCGAGGAGATGCGACCGGGGCTGAATGGGGACGACACACCGATGCGCTGGGCGCTCTCGGAGGAGGAGCTGGCCCAGCTCAACCGGCAGGATCCCCAGCTCTGGCAGGAAGCCTGCCAGCGCGCCGGGCAGGAGCCGCCGGCTTGCCGGAGCGGCATGCGATCCTTTCACATCGACCCCTGTGGCCGGCTTCAGCTCTGCTCGGGCAACCGGCAGCGGAGCTACGACCTCCGGACAGGCTCCTTCCAGGAGGGCTTTTATCATCACCTGCCTTCGTTCCCCTGCACATACAAAGCGCCCGGGACGACGGCGCTCGTTCAACTGGAGCGGCACCATGCGTGAGGCGAGCGCGATGCGTCTCCTGGCATACCGTGACTTCAGCCGGAAGGTCCACGAGGAGGCGGCGTCCGCCGACCGCGTCATCAAGGCCCAGCTCGAGCTGACCTACCGGTGCAACCTCCACTGCCTGCACTGCTATACGGATCCTTATAATTCGCGTGAATACTTTCCCCGGGAGCTCACCCTGAACGAGATCCTTCGCCTCCTCGACGACATGGCGGAGCTCGGAATCCTCTGGCTGAACCTGTCGGGAGGCGAGATCTTCACGCATCCGAACTTTTTCGAGATCTACGAGGCTGCCCACCGCAAAGGATTCCTGCTGCAGCTCTACACGAATGGCACGATGTTCACCGAGGCTCTCATCGATCGCCTGAAGGCGTCGCCGCCCTTCTCCATCGATATCTCCTGCCACTCGGTCAATGAGGAAGGCTTCGATTGGTTCACGAAGGTCCCCGGCTCGTTCAAACGATTCCTTCAAGGCATGGAATTGTTGCAGGAGAGCGGCCTGCCGTTCTGCTTCAAGACGAAGGCGATGAGCTGGAACAAGGACGAGCTGCCTGAGATCAAGCGCTTCGTCGAGTCCTTCGGTCAGAAGTTCGGCTATACCACATCTCTCTCGCCTCGTCTGAACGGGGACTGCTCGTCGCTGGCCTACCGCATCGCGCCGGAGGATGTGAACGCAATCGAAGTGATGCTGACATCTCCGGAGATTGTGGAAGGCGAGGCCGACGATGACGACGACTGTCCTCTGGCTGAGCCCGATTCGGATCGACTTTATCGCTGCGGCTGCGGGACCAGCACGATCCATATCAACGCGCGGGGCGAGCTGGGGACGTGCACGTTGCAGTATGAGCGGCGGGTATCCCTGCGGGACTACTCTCTGAGGGAGGCCATTCAGAAGGTCTTTTCCGAAGTTCGCGGGCTGAGGTATCGCACGGACTCACCGTGCAAGACATGCAAAATTCTGTCGTTTTGCGACAAGAAACCGACCGACGCGCGCTGGGAGATGGGAGAGGCAGAGGCGCCGATCCCCTACAATTGCGATGTTGCGATGGCGCGGGGGGAACGTGCCTTGCAGCGGCAACTCATTCATCCACTGAGGATTGGGGAGAGTGTGCCGAGAGTACGAGCCTAACAGACGCCGGCCCAGGCGTCTCGCAGAGAGGGGAGACACATGAAAGCCAAGCAAGCCTATATCCGCCCTGAAATCTTCCGGGTTGAGCTGAAACCGGATCAGGCTGTGTTGAGCGCGTGCAGCCTGGCGACAACCGCTCTGGCGAACGGAGGCATGCAATGGTGCCGTACCAATTGCAAGAGCCACGCAAACATGAACATGTCGGACAGCGGGGCGCGGCCATCGTAACCTTTTGACTGGAATGGGTTTCGACTTACACATCGGCGAGTATCATCTCCGGCTCGCGGCCACGCCGGATCGCACCCCCCTGAGCTGGCCCCTGAAACCGTACGAACGCTTCCTGAGCGACAGCGAAGACCCAGCGCATTTCGACTTCAACATCCGCATCGTCGAGCAGCTTCCAGAGGTTGCGCACGGAGCTCTGCTATTCGACTCCTGCCACGGGCTTTGGCGACTCTTCGAAGGAGAATCCGGTTTTGTGTTGGAGGCTCTGGATACGAAGACGCAGGTTCCCCGCTCACGCTCGATCATCTCGCAGGACTACTCACGAATCGATGTCTGGCTCCTTGAACGACGACGTCGCGGCGCGACGGGCTGGTTCCCGATGCATGTCCTCAACCCGCTCGCCGAAGTCTGTCTTCTCAGTCGTCTCGGTCGGGACGGTGGATTTCTGCTCCATTCCTCCGGCGTCCTCATGAACGACGAGGGATGGATCTTCACCGGCCAGTCCGGCGCCGGCAAATCGACGATGTCCGGGTTGCTGGCAAGCCGGGGAGCTCATGTGTTGAGCGACGAGCGCACAATCATCAGAAGGCAAGGAGCGGAGTTCTTCCTGTACGGGACACCCTGGGTCGGCGATAGCCAGTACGCGTTGAATCGGGCAGGCCGTTTGACGCGGCTCTTCTGCATTCGTCACGGCGAACGCCGCCATGAGGTCGAACCCATGTGCCCGATGGCCGTGAGTCAGTTCCTCCTGCAGCAGTGTTTTCTCCCCCATTGGGATCGTGAGGCCATGCAAGGCGTGCTCGCAACGATCGGGGATCTCGTGGAACGGATCGACTGTGACGAGCTGGCCTTCCTGAAGGACGGGAGCGTGGCCGACTTCTTGAGGGGTTTGACTCCAATGACACAGACGACGGGGGCCGCATGAAGACGCTCCGCGGCGATCAATTGTGGGATCAACTCTCGGCGCGATCGCGTGACAGGCGCACGCCGGAGGACTTCACCTTTGAGCTGACCTATGCCTGCAACCTGCGCTGTGTGCATTGCTACAACCCCACGCACCGCGCACTGCCCCATGAACTGTCGACGGCGGAGGCCTTCGCCATCCTCCGGCAGGCCGCCGACATGGGAGTCGTCAAGGTGACATTCAGCGGGGGCGAGCCGCTCGTCCGGCCCGACGCCTTTGATATCTTTCACGAGGCCCGGCGCCTGGGATTCGTGGTCATCTTGCTTTCGAATGCGACGCAATTTACGGCCACCGTCGCCGATGCGCTCGAGGAGATCGACTGCGACACCATCGGTGTCTCGATCTACGGGGCGACCCGGGAGACCTATGAACGGGTCACCGGGGTGCCGGGCTCTTACCCGCCCTTCGTCCGCGGCCTCGAGCACGCAGCGTCACGCCGGTTGCCCGTGGTCGTCCGTATGCCGGTCATGGCGGAGAATGCGCACGAAATTCATGAGGCCAGGGCTCTCGCCGAGCGGCTCGGCCTGAAGTTTCAGTACTGCCTCGACATCACGCCGCGGACCGACGGTGACGTCTCGCCGCTCGCGCATCGACTCAGTCCGAAGCAGAAGATCGAGATCAACAACGCCTTCGTCGGCCACACGACCGTCTCGAAGGCGAACGCGGCTTGCTCGAAGACCGATGCCCTCATCTCCTGCGCCTGCGGCCGGAATCGATTCGCCGTCACGCCCTATGGAGAGATGAATCTCTGCGTCGCGTTTCCCATGCCGAAGTATGATTTACGGAACGGAACCTTACAAGACGGCTGGGAGGTCCTGAAGCAGACCGTCGACCACGCACAGCCCAGCGAACAGTACGAGTGCCCGGGCTGCGACCTCCGACTTCATTGCAAGCAGGGCCCCAGCGATGCCTGGCTTGAGACGGGCGACATGAGCCGCTGCCTTCCACACTTCAAGGAATTCGCGCGGCTGGAGAGACACGTGCATGAGCTCCTCGACCCTCGACAACCTGTTTGAGAGCTACGCGCGCGTCAGCCGGCTGAACCAGCGCGCGCTGGCGCAGTTCGGCGGCGTGGCGGCGGCGTTCAAGCAGAACCGAATCGATTTCGTGCTCCTGAAGGGAGCGGACCTCGTCTCACGTCTCTATGGAGCTCGTGGGCTGCGGCCGATCGCCGACGTCGACCTGCTCGTCCGCGCGCGTGACCTGCCGGTCATCGACCAAATCTTCACCGCACTGGGCTATCACCAGGAGGTCGACGGGAACCCCGCGTACAGCCTGCCTGGTGGACTCACGCTGGATCTGGTGACGTCGATCTGGTACCTGGACGGGGCGGACGCGCTGGAAGATCTCTGGCAGCGGTCGATCAGCCGCCAGATCGGGACTCAGCGGGTCTCCGTCATGAGCGGGGAGGACCTGCTGATCTATCTGACCGCCTACACGGTCGTGCATCGCGCGGCGCTCTCGCCTCGATTCGCCAATGACCTGGCCTTGCTCACCCAAAAGGAGCAGTTGAACTGGAACTTCATCATCGCCGAGGCGGAGGCATACGCCCTAAGAGTGCCTCTTCACCATGGCCTGTCCTACGCCCGCGCCAGGCAGGGCCTGTGCAACATTCCGGAGACTGTCCTGCGGCACCTGGCGCCCCAGGGGCTGTCAGAACGGCTCATGGCCTTCCTGCTTCACAAGGTCGTGACCGAGCGGTTTGTCTACGGGACCGGGTTCTTTCTCCTGTTTCTGACCAGACCCGGCCTGAAGAAATGGCAGTGGCTGTCCCGCGCCTTTTTCCCCTCTTCGACCTTCCTCCACTACCGCTACGGGACGCGGGATGCGAGCCGTCACGTCTGGCTGCGACTCAAACGGATCTTCGCGCTGCTCATTCGCCTCCCCGGCGTGGCCTGGCACATCGTCTCCTCGTTGTTTGGGCGTCCCTCCTCACCCGCGCCATGATCCAGACACTCGCGCCCGGCCACTACCGGGATACGGTTTCGCTGACGGATTTCCTCGTTGGTGACGACCTGGCCTGGGTTGGGGAGGCCTTTACCCTTCGCGTGACGGGGTGGAGCATGTTCCCCGTCCTTCGAAGAGGTGACGTCCTGCGCCTCCTTCCCCCCGACTCCGTCAAAGCAGGGGATCTGGTGCTGTTCCGCCGAGACCGGACGCTGGTTTGTCACCGGGTGATTGCGGAGGTCTCCGGAGATGCGGTTCGGACTCGCGGCGACGACGTCACCGGTGACGGTGAGGTCGTACGGCGGGCGGACCTCGTGGGGAAAGTGGAGGAGATCGTGCGGGGCGACACATCGATCGACCCCC
>JBFGRM010000039.1:0-13971 GCA_041563675.1 Nitrospiraceae bacterium
CGGAAACGAGGCGGGCACCCGCCGTTCCGTCGCGCCGTAGACGAGGCATTCCCAGCCAGCCTGCGAGGCGGCGCGCAGCACCTCCACGACGTACCGACCGATCCCGGTTCGCACCGGGGCCTCGAGCTCGCGTCCGTCGACGGCCAGTCGTATCGTCACCTGGCTTCCTCCCTCACCAGCGGCTTCCGCGCGTGCAGCTCCAGCCCCATGCCCCAGTGAATTCCCGTGACCAGGAACCACAGGTGGGCGACTTCTTCGATCAGACGCTTGCTCCACACGGCGGCCGCGCCGCGGTCGAAGCCGACGCGCACGACCTGGAGACCCGCCTCCCTAGCGAGGCGGCTGAGGGAGTCGGGATCGAAGAAGTAGAGGTGCGGCTCCCGCTCATCCGGCTCGAAGAGCGGCGGCCGGCGTCCCCGCGTTGCCACATAGGCGGCTTGGAAAAACCGATCGTGCAGGTTCGGCGTCGCGAGGAACAGCCATCCCCCGGGACGCAGGAGTCGGCGGCACTCGTCGAGCACCCGCCGCGGGTCGCCGACGTGCTCGATGACGTGCCAGGACGTGACGACGTCGAAGGACTGCGCGGGGAGATTCGCGTCCCAGACCTCGCCTTCGTGCACGGGCAGCCCTTCCGCCCGCGCAACGCCACAGGCGTAGGCAGAAAATTCCGTCCCGGTGACGTCCCATCCGTGCCGATGCGCAAGGTGCAGAAAGGTCCCGGTGCCGCATCCCACGTCCAGCAACCGGCCCGGTGTCGGCATGGCCGCCTGCACGGCGGCAAGCCGTCTGGTCCAGATCATGCGGCGGAGTCGGTCCTGCTGGTCCCAGGGCGTGTAATAGGCCTCGCCGTAACACGTCTGGAGATCGGACGGAGGCGGCTGCGGCGTCACGAAGACCAGCCCGCAGGTGCAGCGCACGACGCGGGTGCCATTGACCTGCTCGAGGGTGCGCCAGTCGGTCCGGCCGCAGAGGTTACAGCCGCTCAATCTGTGCGCCGATGCATTCGGCATAGATCCTTTCTATCTCCCTGACGTGGCGCTCGAGGCTGAAGCGCTCCTCGACGCGGCGGCGCCCCGACCGCCCCATGCGCTGCGCCGTTGCGCGGTCGCGGATCAGACTCGTCATGGCGCGGCTCAGCGCGGCGGGATCCGCCGGCGGAACCAGCATGCCCGTCTCCCCGTCTTGCACGATCTCCGGGACGCCTCCCGAAGCGGTGGCCACGACCGGCTTGGCCATCGCCATGGCCTCGATCAACACGCGTCCGAAGTGCTCGCCGTGCGACGGCAGCACGAAGAGGTCGCCGTGCGACAGCAGCTCGGGCACGTCGTCGCGCCAGCCGATGATGTGCACGTGCTTCTCCAGCCCGCGCTCCGCGGCCTGCGCCGTGAGGGCGGACCTGAGCTCGCCGTCTCCGACGAGCACCCAATGGGCGTCGGGCACGTCCCGATGCATAAGGGCTGCGGCGTCGATCAAGACGTCGTACCCCTTGTACGCGACGAATCGCCCCACGCTCATGATGAGCGGAGCGGCAGCGGGGACGCCCCATGCCGCCCGTGCCTCGCCGGACGGCTCACGCGGGGTGTATCGCGAGAGATCGACCCCGTTGTAGACGACCCGCACCTTCGGGTGTTTCACCCAAGCGAGGCGCTGCCGCACCGCTTCGGAGTTCACGACGATGACCGCGGCGCGCCGCGCCAGCAGTCGATCCAGAAACGGCTCCGGATCAGCGACCCGCACGTGCCAGATCACCGGGCAGTCGCGCAGAACTCCCGCCAGGGCGGCGAAGATCATCGCACGCGACCCGTTCGCGTGGAGGAGCCTGGCGCCGGTCTCCCGGCAGAGGCGCCGCAGCGCGGCGACGCTCCGCCACGCCTGCCACGTCGGGCGACGAACGGTGGGCAGCGGGACGATCGATGTGTCGAGGCCGACCGCTCGGCATCGCGCCGCCACCTCTCCCTCGGCCGGGGTCACGACGATCGGCGACCAGCGGGATCGATCGAGCGTCGCCGCGAGATCGAGCAAGCTGATCTCCCCTCCTCCCACAATGTGGCCGTGGTTGGACAGCAGCGCGATGGGAATCGGCCCCGAACTCATGCGCCTTTCGGCGAGAAGAGCGCCTTGAGCCGCCCCATCTCGCTCCCCCAATCCATCGTGAGCTTCACGAGCGGCACGACCAGCCAGCCGAGGCGGTAGGCCGGATACCTCAGCGCAAAGCGAAAACGAAACAGGATGAATGCGGCATAGACGAGCGCGACCGGCGGCACCGCCGGCGCGAGCCAGGGCCACCGGACGAGGAGCACGGCCAGCACGAGGGCCCGCAGGGTCCAGGAGCTGCGCAGCATGAACCACGCGAGGCGTCGCCGTTCGAGCGTCAGCCTCATGAGATCGATTTCGCTCCGGCCCCGGCGGACGAACCAGTGATAGATCCCCGCGAATGTCCCCCGCGGCGCGTGATAGACGACGGCGTCGGGCGCGTAGACGCAGGGGCCCAGGGCGCTGACGCGTTCGGCAAGCAAAAAGTCCTCCCCGCCGCGGCGGGCGTCGTCAAGAAAGCCGCCCGCTTGCTGGACGGCACGGCGGCGGTACGCGCAATTACAGGTCGAGAGGTAGCGCGTCGGCACGACGCGCCCCCCGGCGGCGTGCCGGTAGCGCAGGCCGCCTCCGGGAAATCCCAGGATATTCTCCGCGTAGCCGACCGCACCGCAGTCCTTGACCATGACGGCGCCGGCAACGCCGAGGATGGTCTCGTCGTTCAGCAGCGGATCGAGTAGCCGCTCTGCCCAGCCGGACTCCGCCTCGCAGTCGTCATCGATGAAGAGCAAAAGCTCGCCGTGCGCCGCCTCGACGCCCGTGTTGCGGGCAAAGCCGAAGCCGCGATCGTGCGGCGGGAGATGGACATAGCGCACGCCGGAAATCTCCCGCGGCTCGGGCCCCTCTTCGACGACCACGATCTCCGCATGTCGACCCAGCTCGTCAGACCTTCGGATCGACTCGATCGCGCGCACCAGAGCGGTGGGACGGCCCTTCGTACAGATGATGATGGACAGGCTCGCGCTCTTCGTCCCCGCCCCTTTGGTGCCCTGCGACGCGGGAGCGGCACGGCCGTCTTTAGAAACAGACAACGCCATATCGTAGCGAGCCCCACCAGCGCCCCAGCGTCATTGCCAGCGATTTGCAGACCAACAGCCCCGCCAGACCGAAGGACTTGCCGACCGAGGCCGTCAGGTCGCACTCCGCTGCCCGCTGGCGCGTGGATCTGGCGAGCCAGAGGAAGTAGACGGGCAGCAGGAGGAACAAGGCCCGGTGGGCCCCGCCCAGAAGCACAATGGCCAGGACCTTCTTGTCCGCCGAGGCCAAATCCACCCACCATCGGACCGGCCACCGGCTCCAGGCGAACGTCATTCCGGGCAGGTCTAGCCACAGACCCCCTCTCGTATGGCGGTGGAGCAGGTCGGCCTGTCCCCGGCCAAAGCCAAATGCCTGTCGCACCATGCCGCCCCATGTGGTCCGGTGATGGTGCCACACCCGCGCAGCGGGCACGTAGTCCAGGACGCCACCGAGCGCGTAGAGGCGGGCGCAGAGGTCGTGATCCTCCCCGGTCATCATGCCCTCGTCGAACCCCCCGAGCCGCTCGAACACCTCCCGTCTGATCGCGAGGTTTGCCGTCGGAAAGCCGCCCCGCCGGGGGGTCCACTGCGAGACGCGGTCCGGACGTTCCGGCAATCGGAGGGTGTAGAGGGCGCTGAACACCGCCACCGGAGAGACGTCGGGAGCGCCGATGACCCTCCCCGCCACCGCGCCGATACCGGCGTCCGCGAAAGGCTCGGTCATACGGGCGACCCAGTCGCGCTCGGGCGCGCAGTCCGAATCGGTAAAGACGATCAGTTCGCCTTTGGCGGCGCGCACGCCGGCGTTTCGCGCGGCGCTGGGCCCTCGGCGCGCTTCCTCGATCACGTGCACATCTCCGGCATCGTTCTCCTGGGCGAATGCGCGAAGCATTTCGAGGCTCGCATCCGTGGAGCCGTTATCGACGAGGACGAATTCCTGCGGCCGGGGATCCAGGTCCCGCAGGGCGGCCAGACAGCGCGGGAGGGTGCGCGCGGAGTTGCGGACCGGGATGACGACGGTCGTGCCGTGGAGCACCCGGCTACTGCCACGTTCCCTGTCTGGCTCCCAATTCATGTCAGCGCCCGCGTTCGCCATGCGTCATTTACGCTTCCCTTGAGGTGGCCTGGCCTGCTGTCAGCAGCGGCTCGATCGCGCCGCAATAGCGGTCGAAGGTCGCGGCGAGGCTGCACATCTGCCGGCAAAGGGTTTCCCTCAAGTCAGGTAGTTGGGCCACCATCAAAGACACAAGAGACAAAATTCTTTCGCTGCTCGCCTCATTGGTCGGGATCGAAAACCGTTGCCAGTCTATACTTGCGGCGAAATCGCCGCACTTCGGCTGATACTCGAGGATCAGCACCGGCACGTTTCTGGCGGCGGCCAGGATGGCGGTGTGCAGCTTGAGCGCGACGATGAGGTCCGCCCGTTCGAGGGCTGCGAAAAACGCGCGGGGCGAGGCGGCGAGCGGGGCCACCGCCGTTGCCGGCAGTCCGGCATCCTGGGCCACGCGTGCGCACCAGGCGAGGTCCTTGGGCCAGACCGCGACCAGCTCGACCTCGTGGCCCGCCTGCCGCAAGGCCCGCGCCACTTGTGCAAGCGTCCGGTGGAGTGCATCCGGATTTCCCCGCATGGGCCAGGGGGAGTTTCCACAGTTGAGGGCGATCCGGTGCGGGCGCGGGCGGCCCTCGGCCCGGGAAGAAGACTCTAACGGGACGTGAAAGCGCACTGCCGGATCGCCACACACGACGACATTCTTCGCGCCGGCCTCCTCCAGCCAGGCTTTGGACATGGGACCCCGAACGCCCACGAGCGGCAGGTCCTCGAGCAGGGCCACCCATTCCTTGCGCCGGTCGACCCATCCCGGTTGATGCGTGGACCAGAACTCGGGCGAGGCCACCCCTGTCCCGAACGTCGGGACCGGCGACTGCGTCCGTCGCCGGAGCGCCCGATAGGAGTCGAGCCAGACGTCGCTCAACGTGATCAGCGTGCCCCCGCCCAGCATTCCCGATTCTCCTGCCCATCGGCGAGCGGCCAGCCACCGGGCGTCCTGAGCCGCGCGACGGAGACGCCGCTGGCTCCGCACCTCCTCCGCCAGGAGACCCAGCAGATGCCGTCCTCCCCGGGCGGAGGCCTCGAGCACCCCCCTGAGCCGTCCCGGTAGGGATTGCCCATGAAAGATCGACCAGGACAACTGCGGGAACTGCGAACAGCACACCTCCCACATCGCCTCATCCCCGAGGTTCTGTTGTCCCACCCAACCGATGTAGGTGCCAGCACGAACTCTCATAGCGATTCACTTGTGGACCGTGGTCGCGGCAAGGGCGCGACACAGCCGCTCATTCTCTCTCGACCCAGCAGCGGGCCGGTATTCACGCCGATGTTCAACGCGGTCTCCTGTGTCATTCAGCTCCGCTCCCCTCCCGCGACCGCGTCCCGCACCCACCCTCCAGCTATCACGACATCATCCTTCCGGACGATGCGGAACGTGACAAGCACCGCGCCGTACGCCACCAGCCCGGCGGCCGTCGCGGGCAGGGCGCCGTACATCTCGGCATGGTTCAACGCGGCCCAGCCCACGCCGGCGGCGGCGAGCACGACTAGGCCCGACCGCAGCGGAACCGGGAACGCGAGCAGTCGCCATACCAGCGTGAGACCGAGGAGGAAGATCGCGAGCTCCGAGGCCAGCGTGGCGCCCGCGGCGCCGAGCGCGCCCCAGCGGGGAATGGCCCAGAGGTTCCCCACCGCATTGAGCACGAGCGCCCCGATCATGACCCTGAGCCAGATTCGCTCCCGCCCCCTGGCCAGGAGGGCTACGCCCAGCGGGGCATAGAACCAATGGGCCGCCGCGGACAAGGCCAGCACCATAAGAATCGGCGCCGCGGCTCGGAATTGCTCGCCGTACAACAGGACCAACAATGGCTCGGCCAACCCGCAGAGCGCCAGCGCCATCGCGGGAGCAGCGACACCCAGGGTGCGCGCGCCGCGCGTGTAGCTCGGAGGCACGGCCTCGTGGGGTGGTCGTGCCAGGACGGGGAAGAGCGTACCTGCAACGGTGCTTCCGAGAGAAACGGCGATAGTCGTGGGCTTATAGGCGACGTTGTAGAGCCCCAGGGCCATGGTCGACGACATTTGACCGAGGAGGATCGTGTCGAGTCGCGTATACAGTCCTCGCACCGCCGCCGTGGCACCGAACGGGGCCGCTTGTTGAATGAGCCCCTTGACCGAGAAAGTCCGTGTGCCGCAGTCCCGGAGAAACGGCCTCGACACCCACCTGGCCGCCAGGACTGCCCCGCCCGCTGCGACAGCCTGTGCAGCGAGGAACCCCGGAACGTCGGCGCGCGTCAACGCCACCGCCAGAAGCACCACTGTTGTGAAGGCCGCGGCGATCACTTCCGAAATCGCCATCTTGTCGTATCGGGCGTGGCCTCCGAGGATCGCCAGGTACGGCCAGCTCAACGCCCCCACCGACAGTTGGGTGGCCGCGAGCCCGATGTAGACAAGCGGGACCGGCTGGACCGGCAGCGCTGCGGCGAAGGCGGGAATGATGATGAGGACTCCTCCTGCGAGGAGCGACTGCGCACGGAGCGCGGCTTTAAGGACGGCCTTGGCATCGGTCGAGTCGAGCGCGACGGCGCGGGTCACGATCGTGCTGATGCCCATGTGCGGGACGAGGCCGAAAAAGCCTGCGAGTCCCATGGCATAGGCGTACTCCCCCATCCGTGCCGCGCCGAGCGCGCGCGCGACAATGATCGAATTGATGAGCGCCAGTCCATAGCTCAGCGCTCGGCCGATGAGCAGCGCGGTGGTGACGCGTCCAAGAGACACCCCGTTGGCCGCAGCCGTCATGCGTGATTGCCTCCTGCCCCGATTCAAGCACAATCCATGTGGATTGCAACGAAAAGGCCATATTTCTCAAAACGTTGTGCTCGATGTGGTCAGGTATTCAAAGGGGGTGGACGCCCATCGCTCCAGGACGAGCGTCCTCCAGTCCTCCCCGGGGTCCGGGGGGGCCTTTCGGCTGGACGGCCATGGCCTCCGCGCCGGTCTCCCCTGCCGCGACGGGCTCGGTCATCGTCACGCTTTTGGCGACGACGGCTGCGTAGAGCCAGAACGGCTCCATGATTCTGACGATGATGAAAGTATTCGCGCCCACGGCATGGATGAGCAGGCCGACCAGCCCCATCAGGAAGCCGAGGGCAATGCCGCGGTAATAAGGATCGGTGAGGGACCGATAGGCATGAAGCCCCAAGCGAAACAGCGCATAGATCAGGTAGGCGAAGGCCCCCAGCCCGATCACGCCCGTCTCCATCAGCACACGCGGGTACATGGCATCCATGAAGGGGCCACCGGTGACACCGACACCCCAGAGGGGAGACTTCTTGAAATACTCGAAGGCTTGCTCGTAGGAACGGAGCCGCTCCGACGTGGATGTATCGACACGGAGAGCGCCCACCTTGATCTGACCCTCCTCCTCCTCCTGCGTGAATGTATAGAGCACTCGGTTGATGACGCTTTCGGGCATGACGAAGGGGGCTGCGAGTAATCCCATAAGAAAGACGGCCAAGAGCACCGGGCTTTTGCGCCTGACCATCTCCATCACGCCGGCGAGGACGACCCCGCCGGCAAGGAAGGATGCGCGGGACAGCGTGGCTTGCAAGGCGATCGCGCCGATTCCCATCAGCCCTATGTACGGGAGCCGTCGTGTGACGGCGCCGCTCGTGAGCAACAACCCGACCATAACCGACATGAGGAAGACCAAATAGCCGCCCAGCGTATTGGGCTCTCCCTGGGGACCCTCGAAGGGAGCTGAAACGCGGGCGCCGCTTGGAATTTGGTACAGCGCGTAGAGGCCGACCAACAGGAAGGTGATGATGCTCGCTTGCACGAGGTGTCGGAGCTGCTTGCGTTCCGACACGATGTTGATCGTCATGAAATAAATGAAAAAATACTCATAGTACTTGAGAAGAAAGAAAAATCCGCCAAAGGGGCTGACGCGGCCCGCCAGCATGCCGACGAAGGTCGCGAAGGCGCAGGCAGCCGTGTAGTAGAGGATGGGGCGGTTTAAGGGGGTCTTGGCCAGGGTGCCAAAGCCTCGCGACAGGGCGAGCCTGCTCAGCCAGCCGAATCCCACCAGCACGAGGAGGAAGTCGTCGAATCTAAGGGTAATGCCGCGCCCCAATGTGGTGCCCCGGCCGAGCCCGCCGACGATGAGCTCGGGGCCGAGCAGCATCGAGAACACCAGGATGTAGATGCCGATGAGCGGCGACATGAAGGCGCCGATCAACGCCAAGGTGCCGAGGATGATCGGCAGGCTGCGGGATGGATCGAGAAACACAATGACTGCGGCGACGGGGACCGCCGCGATAGCGGGGAGGACGAGGTCAGACCATTGGAGGCGGAACGTCGAAAACCTGATTGTGGTCGGTGCCGGTATCATGAGGTGCCATCACCGTGACAAACCCGAGCCAAGAAATCATGGGCCTCGACCGTGCGAAAGAAGCGGCTCCGGACCGTTTCAGCGGTATGAGTACTCCATGTAGCCGTACTCGGGCGCGATTTCGGCTTTCACGTTCGTGAGTACCACGCCGACGACGTGCGCCTGGGCGTGATCGATGAGGAACTTGGCCCGACGCAAGGCGCTGCGCCCGATCCGTCCGACTTGATAGACGAGGACGGTGCCGTCCACGCAAGAGCTGATCGTGACGGCGTCGGTGACGGGAAGGATCGGCGGGGTGTCGAACAACAGCATGTCGTACTCCTCGCGCATCTCCGAGATCAGACTATTGATACGATCGAGGCTGAGAAACTCCGCCGGATTCCGCGAAACCATGCCGCTGGTCAGCACGTGCAGATTGTCGAGACCCGGGGTGTTCATCACGAGATCCACACCCAGGGCGCCCATCATGAGGTCGCTCACCGTCTTGACCGAGTCGTTCCACTGGGTCGCGCCGCTCAAGGCTTCGGCCAGGCCCGGGTCCCGTTTCAGCCCGAGCCGTTTATGCACGTTCGGCTTGCGCATGTCGCCGTCGACCAGAAGCACGCGCTTGCCCTCCTGCGCAAGGGTCACGGCCAGGTTGACGATCGTGGTCGATTTTCCCTCCCCGCTTCCCACGCTCGTAAACAACAAGGACTTCGTCGTCCGATCCATGTTGGCGAACTGGAGATTGGTCCGCAGCGACCGGAGGTTCTCCGACAGCACGGAGGCGGGGTCGACCAGACAGGGCAGCTTGGAGAACATTTCCAGCACGGGCTTTGAGGTATTTGGCGGCAGGGCCTTGGCCGCATTCTCCCGGAGTTCGTGCTCGTCGAATTGGGGGATGATGCCCAGCACCGGTACCTTGAGGAACTCCTCGATGCCCTCGATGGTGCCGATCGACGTGTCGAACGACTCCCTGGCGAAGGCGAGGACGACCCCGAGAAAGAGTCCCATGGCCGTGCCGACGACCATGTTGAGCGTGTTCTTGGGCCGATTAATGGGCACACCTGAGGAGACCGCTGGCGAAATGATGGTCACCTCTTCGATGCGCTCCGCGCTCTTGATGAGGAGCTCTTGTTGCTTTTTTTTGAGCGTGGAGTAGAGCTCGGCATTCACCTCCACCTCCCGCTCGAGCCGCGAGAGCTTGATGGCAGCCCGGGGAAAATCGAGGTATCGCTCCCGATAGCGCTCGATTTGATCGCGCAGTGTGACCTCGCGGTCGGCAAGGCTTTGGAGCTTCGAGACCAGTTCCCTAATCATTTCCAGCTTCACGTTGGCGATTTTTTTGTCGACGAGCCGCACAGCCGGATGTTGCGACTTGTAATCGATGAGGAGCGTCGTGCGCTCCTGGAACAAGTCGACCAGGCGCTTGTTGAGGCTTGCGAGGAGCGTGAGGGTATCTTCTGTAAAGATGCGCTTGGACGGCAGGCCCTTGACGCCCCGCGATTCCTTCAGGATCTCGATCTGTTTGGCCGTTTGCTCCTTCAGGCGCGTGACCTTGTTGTGCTCCTGCTCCAGCTCCGTGAAGATGTTCAGGGCCGCCTGCGCCTCTTCGGTCAGGAAGACCTGCCCCTCCCGCTCCTTGAACTGTCGCAGTGCCTCTTCCGCTTCCCCAAGCTTCTGTTCCCGTTCGTCGAGCTGCCTATCCACAAAGCCGATCGCGTCCGTGACCATGCGGTTTCGAGACCGAATGTTTTCCGCCCGGTACGCTTCGGCAACCGCGTTGGCGGTGTTCTCGGCGTCGACCGGGCTTTCTGACGTCGCGGTGATGGCGATGATCGACGTCTGCTTCTCCGGGGCCGCCTGAATGTTATCGCGGAGCGATTCGACGGTCTGCCGATATTCTCGCGTGCGTCGCGTCTCCTCCGGGGCGTTCATCGGAACGAGACCCAAGCGACCGGCGGCCTGCTCGATGACGGCCACACTTTTGATCACCTCCGACTGGGTCTCCTGGGCGTTGCTGTAGGAGTATGAGAAGGCATCAAGGAAGAGGCTGGCCATCGTGCTGGCCTTGTCAAACTTTACGCGTGCCGTGGCCTGATAGATGGGCGCGGACTTGGTCAGTTGCGTGAGCGCAAAGGTGAAGAGCACGACCAAGGCCGCAGTCAGACCGATCAGGAGCTTTCGCTTCCTGACGATCATCCAGTAGTCGAGCAGATTGAGTTCGTAGTTGGCCATGAGAGTGCTGTATCAGGCTTCGTGCTGACCTAGGGCGTGACCAAGAGTTGGGTGAAGAATGCCGCCTGGAGCGGAGCCAGGGCTGCCCCAAGTATGGGCCCAAGCTTTTTGGCCGTCACGGACGCATCGCCGAGCCGCTCGCGCGGGATATAGACCACGTCGTTTTCTCGAAGCTGGACATTGCCCGCTGGATCGCCGTAGGTTAACAGGCGACTGATGTCAGCGGTGAGCACCGTTGGGCGATCCAGGTTACCTCGGATCACTCGGACCTCGTCCAACACCGCCGTCTCTTTATAGTTCTCCGCGGCCAGCACCGCTTCCATCACCGTCATGCCGCGGCTCATGGGATACATGCCAGGCTTGTTGACGTCGCCAAAGACGAAAATACGTTTGACCTTCAGCTTGTCCCGCTTGATGCGGACCTTCACAGTCGGGTTGCGCATGTACGGCTCGACCGCGCGCTGAATTTTTGAGGCCGCCTCCTCCGCCGTCAGCCCCCGCACGTCCACGTCCGCCACGTTCAGGCTCGTAAAGCCGACCTTGCTGACCCGGGCGGTCATGGCCTCCTCCCCGGACCCGCGCCGAATCACGATGTCAAGCGTATCGCCGGGCTCGATGATCGTGTTGGACGGCAGCTCGGTTTCGTCCAAGAAGACATCCCCCTTCGCGAGCTCCGGAAACGGTGTGCCCGGCGGGCTTAAGGCGGATGGGGGAAGGTTCGAATAGGCCGGATTCCGACACCCGGCGGTCCCGGCCAGAAGGGCTGCCAGGGCCAGCACCCAGAAGAGCATGCCGATGCCGGCAAGCCGGGTATGGAATATCGGACGCATCATGAGGCGACCTCAACGGGCTTGACCACTTCGACGATATGCAGCAGCGTGCTCGTGCTCAGATCAACGATCTTGGGTTCTCCGGCCTCGCCTCCCGACTGTGTCCCCATCTGAATGATCGGCCGGAGCGGATAGGCGGATTTGGAGCCTGTGACGACACCGACCTCACCGTTATTGAGCCGGACACAGGTTCCCAAGGGGTACATGGACAGTTGCTCCACCAAGGCCTTCATGACCGGGCGGGAGAACGAGTTCTTCTCTTGGACCAGCAGCTCACGGATCGCTTCGTGCGGTGCGAGCTTGCGCCTGTAGGGCCGCGGGCTGATCAGTGCGTCCAAGACGTCGGCGAGGCCGATCAGTTGCGCGTGCGGATGAATCTCCCCTCCGGCGAGCCCGTTCGGATACCCCTGCCCATTCCACCGTTCGTGCTCCTGGGCCGCCACCTGCTTGAGCCAGCCAAAGGACGATCCCAACGTCGCCACGATCTCGGCTCCCACTTCCGGGTGCTGCTCGATCACCTCACGGTCGCTGGTTGAAAGCGGTTTCGGTTGGCTGATGATCGCGTCGGGGACATTGAACATCCCGACATCGTGCAGCAGGCCTCCCAGCGCCACGCGTGTGAGCTCCTCTTTTTCATAGCGGAGACCCATGCCCAACCTCGTGGCCAAGATCGCCACGTTTACGGAGTTCGTGATCACCTGGCGTCCGGGCGTCCCGGCATACACTTGAGCCAGGAGCCGGTCGCTTTCCAGCAACGAGCCGGCGATCCCATCGGCGATAGTAGCGAACTCGCCGAGGTTGCCGAGAGTGCCCTGCTGGAACACGGGCTCGAAGCGCTCGAGCTCCTCCATCGCGAGCTTGTACCAATCGGTTGCATTCGCTCCGCTGGTTGCGGGCGCCGCTTCGGGAGCGCTCTGGCCTGAGGGTGTGGCTGCTCCACCACCTTGTCCGGCTCGCTCGGGGTCCGATTCTTCGCTCGGCCCTCCCTGATCTCTCACGAGGTCGCTCAGTCTCGCCATACGTTTGCAGTCTCTTCATCCACTCCGGCTTGTCCGGTAGCTGGTTAACCCTGGTGCACCTTCTTCGTGTTCTGCCCATCGACTTTGTTGTTGTCGCCGTTGTGTTCCGGCTTCGCGAATTCGCGCTCGAGCACGGCACGGATAAATCCGCTGGCGGTGTAGCCCTGCTGCTTGAGCTCGTCCAATCGGGACTTGAGCTCAGCCGGCAATTGAATGACGATGCGGACCAATCGGGCCATGGAGAGTGGGGATCCTTCTAAACGCTAAACGGCTTCGGACGAAACCGTGCTAGCATCCTGCTGCAGGCGCTATGCCATGACGGAACCTGCCATCGTGTGATGTGACAACATGTTGATTTTGTAAGGTTTGGCCATAAAGATGCGGTTTGCCAGCACGGGTGGAAGGGACAAATAAAGGCTGACGGACAAAATTTGGCTCTTGGGTTGTTCGACTTTTACCGTCGGGCTGGTTGCGATTTGTGGAGCTTGCTGCGGGTTTGGCGCGGATTCGAGAGGTTGTGTCAGGGCATCAGACGATCGATTCTTTTATTCGCTTACCCATTGCTGCCAGAGCAGGCGGACGTTCCTGCGCTCGACCTCCAGGGGGGCATGCTCGAAGCTCACCGGTTGCAGCTGCCTATCGCGAGCCGTACGAACCCGCAGGTCGGTCGGTGAACGAGTCGCCGTGAGGACCACGGCGCCCTCCCGATCCGTTCGATGCAGGCTGGTTCCGGCCTCCTCATAGGCTCGCAGGACCGCCGGCGCGGGATGGCGGTAGGTGTTGAATCGTCCTGCAGAGATCACGCCGATGTCAGCCCCCACCTCGTGGATCCATCCCTCGTGCAGCGAGCTGCGGGCGCCGTGGTGCGGGACCTTGACGACCTGAACGTGGAGCGGCGCGCCGTTCTCGCTCAGCGGCGCCATGGCCTGTGATTCAATGTCCGCGGGAAACAGGAGCCCGTGCGGTCCGCAATCGAGCCGCACGACGACGGAGTGATTGTTCAAGCGCGTGCCGCTCGACCACGACTTGCCGTCGAGCGCGCCCCTCACCGCCGGCGGGGGATTCAGGGCGAGCAGCTCACACGAGGGTGTGGCGAGCAGCAGCGCTCCCGCTTCGACCCGTCTCCTGCTTATTCGTGAGTGGTGCAGCGCGCGCTCCAGGCGGTGGTAGAACCGGTGCGGCCTGGGGATTCCGTTGCCGTAGTACGCCCCGACCTCGAAGCGGCTCAGAATCCACGGCAGACCACCGACATGGTCGCGCTGCGGATGGGTGCCGATCACGAGGTCCAGCCGCGTGATGCCCCGGTCCCACAGGTACGGTCCGACGACGGCGCGCCCCATGTCGAGCCGATCGTAGGCCGCCC
>JBFGRM010000040.1:0-13943 GCA_041563675.1 Nitrospiraceae bacterium
GCGGCGGTGGAGGCAAACGTGGACGGCGGCGTGGCCGCCGTGGCCGCCCCCCCGGCAGGCCGCGCAAAGTCGCCCGTCGCGCGGGACGACCCCGGAAGCGGGGCAGGCCGCGCAAGTCCTGACGAGCCTCGACCTGCGCGCTTAAAGATTCTCTCCAGTCAACAGACGCCGATCTCTCGCGCCCTTCCGTGACTGATCCTCGACGGGAGGGAGCGCGACGGCTTTGGTGTTCGTCCCTCATCCAACCTCCGCCACCTACCCTCCACGTACACGCGGGGCAATTTCCCGTTCTCCCTTACCGAGAGAGAAGACCCGGCTACACTGCCTTGTCGCGAGAATTTGCTTTGGAACTGGCCTGCTTGACGCTACAGTGGTCGCCAGCATGAAGCCACCCGTCCCCCCACCCCGCGTAGACCAATGATCGAATACGATTTGATTGTCATAGGCAGCGGCCCTGCCGGGCAGAAGGCCGCGATCCAGGCCGCCAAGCTGCGCAAGCGCGTCGCCATCGTCGAGAAAGAAACGGCGGTGGGCGGGGCCTCCGTCAATACCGGGACGCTGCCCAGCAAGACCCTCAAAGACTCGATCTACTATCTCCACGGTTTCAAGCTGCGCGCCTTTTCCAACATCTCCTATTCACTCAAGAAAAGCCTCACCTTTCGTGATTTGATGGCGCGGAAGGACCAGGTGATCAAGAATGAAGTGGGGATTATCTCGCACCAACTGGAGCGGAACGACGTCGACCTCATTGCCGGAACCGCCTCCTTTGTCGATACGCACACGCTGGAGGTCAGGAACTCGGGCGGCCAAACGGATCACTTTCGCACCTCGTACGTCATCATTGCCACGGGCTCGCGTCCGCGCCGGGCGGACGGCGTCCCGTTCGACGACATCGTCATTTGCGATTCCGACAGCATCCTGTCGACGACCAACATTCCCAAAAGCATGGTCGTGATGGGTGGCGGCATCATCGGATGCGAATATGCCTCCATGTTCGCCTCGTTCGGCATCAAAGTGACATTGTTGGACCGCCGGAGCCATCTCATACGGTTCGTGGACCAGGAGATCGTGCAGGCCCTGATGTATCACATGCGAAGCAACGGGGTGGTCATCAAGACCGGTGAAGAGATCGCGGGCGTGGGGCGCGACGAGCGCGGGCGTGTCGTGACCGAGTTACGCAGTAATAAAACGATCGTCAGTGATATGTTTCTTTATACGATGGGACGGGTTGCGAATACGGACGGCTTGAACCTGGATGCGGTCGGACTCAAGACGGACCACCAGGGGCAGATCGCCGTGAACGAGCACTATCAAACCGAGATTCCCCATGTGTACGCGGCTGGGGATGTGATCGGTTTCCCCGGGCTGGCTTCGACCTCCATGGAACAGGGGCGTCTGGCAGCCTGCCACGCCTTTCAGGCGCCGAAGTCCAGCTTTCCCAAGGTCATGCCCTATGGCATCTACACGATTCCCGAGATCTCGACGGTGGGCAAGAACGAGGAGGAGCTAACGGCCGAGGGGATTCCTTACGAGGTGGGCCGCGCGTTTTACAAAGAAATCGCGCGAGGACAAATATATGGAGACCTGGAAGGCATTCTTAAAGTGATATTTCATCGGGATAGCCTCGTCCTGCTGGGGGTGCACATCATGGGTGAGGGAGCGACCGAGCTTGTGCACATCGGTCAGGCTGTCCTCACCTACGGTGGGACGGTGGATTTCTTCGTGCACAATGTCTTTAATTACCCGACCCTCGCGGAATGCTATCGCACGGCCGCCCTGGATGGCTTAAACCGGCTCGGGAAAAATTAGCATGCATGTCTCATCCGCCCAAGATAGAATGCAGGGCAGCTTTAACCCACTGCCAATCCTTTGCGCCATGGCACTGCCGAAACATGCTCTCTTGGTGTGCCTGCCTGCGGCTCTCCTCCAGGCATGCGTCTCGGTCGGTAATCCTGCCGCCGTTGACGAGGTCTTGGTCTCGCGGCTCCAGCCCTTGCGCAGCACGAAACAGGACATGGTGCGCAGCATGGGACAGCCCACGTACCCGGAGATCACCACGGGTCCGGCGCTGGCGACGGGAAAGATCGTCGAGGTCTGGACTTACGATTACACTCACGTCGACATCTCCCCCCTCACCCTTATTCCGTTGGTCGGCCCCTTCCTCGGCAGCTCCACGGTCACATCCGGCTCTGTTGTCGCCCGGTTCGATGCAACCGGTATCGTTCAAAACGTGAGTCGGGCGCCATACTTCGACCCGCGCTTGGGCTACGAAGGCTTCGATTTTCAGCTGACCCTGTACTGACTCGCGCAACACGCCGTTTCGATATCCCCCGCATCGTCAGTTGCAGCAGCCGAGGGCGTGCCGTCGGCGCTCGCGAAACGCAGGCTCGCAGTTCCCGCAAAGCTCAAGGGTCGAGTACGTATGCAGGTCAAAACACCGGACGCGCCACGCGGTCAGGCGCCCGCAGTCCGCACAGGCTCCCTCAGTCTCACACACCAGTTTGCTGTCTTGCATGGATTGCATGACGATGAACCCTCCTATTCTCGCGCACCATTGCATGTGTCGGCGCGTACGACCCCAGACGCTGGCTCCCGACGAGGCTCTCGAGCCAGACAGACCACTTCGCGCGGCGTCCCGTAGGATTCGACGGAGTCGCGACTTCTCGTTGTAACTGTCTGACGCGCAGGGACAGAGATTGCACGGCGTGCTCGAGCTCAGCGAGCCGCGAGCGAACGCGGTCCGGTTTCACGATCGACATGACGGCCTCCCTTGTTTACCTGTGTCATTGGATGTGCCTGATGACTCCGATTACGATGCCTTCGATTCGAAACTCATCCTCGTCCGAGACCATGATGGGGGTAAGAAGCGCGTTCGCCGGACGCAGCTCGATGCGACTTTCTTTGCGATAGTATTTTTTGATCGTCGCTTCCTGGTTGACCATCGCCACCACCGTCTGCCCGTTCCGGGCGGTCGCCTGCTTGTGGACGATCACGAGGTCACCCGGCAGAATACCTTCGTCTTTCATGGACTCCCCTTTGACACGTAGCGCAAAAGTCTGGCTCCCGCGCAGCATGGTGGGAGGCACCTCCACCTGCTCCGTTTGAGGGATGGGCTCGATGGGCTCACCCGCCGCGACGATCCCCGCCATCTCAATGCGAGGCACGGACACCAGCTGCTCGAGGGCCACCTCGACCATGCCGGGAATGCGCCGCGTCCCGGCCTCGTAGCGCGTGATGGTCATCCGGGTGGTTCGAAGGGTTTCGGCAAGCTGGGCCTGGGTCAGACCCAACGACTGGCGGGCACGTTTGAGATCGCCTGGCCTCATGTAACCAATGGTTACATGTGATCCAGCCTGCTGTCAAGGCCTAATTTTGCGGCGGCGGTGAGGAGCCGGGAGGGCTGGCCGGGGCAAGAAACTGGTCGACGATGGCCTGCACCGTCAGAGGCGCGCATCCCTCGGCCCGGTTGTTCACCAGCACGTAGGTGCGCCGGCCTTCGCGCATGGCTTGCTTGACGAGCGCCGTCGTGTCCGCACGCATGGCCGGGAGGGCGCGAACGATCCGGTTGTACGGCTCCGCCATCATCACGGCATCCTCGTACTTCACGCGCAGAGGGGTGAGGAGCCGGAGCAGCACGAACGGCGCCGTGAAGGTCTTGTCCAGACGGTCGTGCTGCTCGGCCAGCGCGGGCATGTAGGTCCAGTGGTTATAGACATGCGCCGCGCCGTGCGCCCGGAGGATCTGACCGTATCGCGGTCCGAGAATGCGGGGATTTCTGACCTCGACCGCATAGCGAAAGTCCTTCGGCGAGGCGCCGAGAAAATGATCGAGGCGCCTCAGAAAGTCCTCTGGCTCGATCCCGGTGCGCTGGAACTCCAGAATGAAGGGGCCGGTGAATGGTCTAAACACCTCGGCGTAGGGAGCCACGACCTGGTCACGTAAGAGCCCGGCGTCCAAAAAGCGGGGATTGTCCTGACCCGCCTTCGCGCCGTAACGTGCCTGGCCTGCAAAGCGTGGAATCGTAATCTCTTCCCACACCTTCGAGCACATCTCGAAGTCCGGCGGGAGCTGCGCGGCATAATGCGCCAACTGGGCCGTCGTGGGCGGACGATAAAAAGTTTGGTCGAGCCCGACGGTCTGAAACAGTCGCTCGCCCCGATGCTCATAGCGCGCGTACTCCGCCAGGCAATCCTTCTTGAATCGGCCCTTCGCATAGGAATGGTGATAGACGAGGCCCTGCCAACCCTCGTAAGCCCAGGTTGACGTGCCGCACTTCAGCAGTTCGGGCAGGCCCATCAGACTCCTCCGCACCCAACTCTACAAGGACGATCAGGAGAATGCTACGGAAGAGGCGGGCGAACGCCTGGGTCGCGCGATCGTGCCCCCGCGCCCCCCGCGTCGGCGTGACTCACAACGACCGGCCCAGCATCGGGCCAGGCCACAGGCCTGGCTGTCTAGAATGCGCCCTCCATCTGCTTGTGGTGCGCCTAAAGTGCCCGGCGGCCGTGCTGGAGGCGCTCATCCTTGCCGCCCTGGGTGGACCTGCTAGACTTGGTACATGTGTGACGTCCGTGCTGCATCCAATGGGCCTCACGGAGGATATACAGATTTTCAATGGGTTCAGAGCGACGCAGGCACACAAGGTACTCCAGCAAATTTCCCGTCACCTTTACCAACGAAAAGGTGAGTGGGGAAGGTACGGCGATCAACGTGTCTCGCGAAGGGTGTCTGATCGAAAGCGACACGCAGGTCGAACAGGATGCCTATCTGGCGATGACCATCCATTTTCCGCAACTGCTCATGCCCTTGGAGGTTGATCTGGCGGCGGTTCGCTGGATAGACGGGCGCGTCTTCGGCGTGGAATTTCGTTACATGCACCCCGAGCAGCACGAAAGCTTGGAAAAACTCATCACCGCACTCAAGGTGCAGCCGGCGACCTGAGAGGCCGGCATTCAACTCAGGGGAACACGATCATGACTGAAGAGACACCTTCGCCACCTCCGCCACAGGGTCGCCCCAAGCGACGCCAGATCTACGTCCACCGCTTCCAGCGCTCCTACGCCATCGGGTTGGGATTCTTCCTCTTCGGCTACTGCGTGGTCGTATTCGGACTCGCCTTCGTGATCCCGTACATCATGCCCGCCGTGCAACTCCTTATGAAAAGTTCGGTCGAGGACCGGGCCTTTGCCGCAACGCAGCTTCTGAGCCTCGTTCAGAACGTCTGGCCGATGCTCGTGGAGATCGGCACGAGCATGTGGCCGGCCCTCATTGCCCTTGTGTTAGCCGCCGCGGTGTTCAGCATCTACCTCACCCACCGCGTCGCCGGCCCACTCTATCGATTCCAGAAAAGCACGGCCGAGCTGGCCGAAGGCAACTTGGGTCTTCGGATTCGGCTCAGGGATGGCGACGAACTGCACGATCTGGCCGACCTGGTCAACCAGGCGGTCGGGAACCTCGATCAGGCCATGAAGGAGATCCGAGACCGGACCGCCGGGGCGCAGAGCGCCGTGCGGGCAGCCATGGATGGACTGAAATCATCGGGCGGCGCGGATGGGGCGAGCGTCGATCGCCTGGAAGAGGCGTTGAATGAGAGCCGGCGGGTCGAGGATGTGCTGAAACGGTTCCGCCTCTCGGATTCTGCGGAGTCCTGACCCTCCCGGGACATCAATGAGGACGCGCAACCACAAAGGATTTGCTCTGATCGAGTTGATGACCGCCGTGGCCATCCTCGCCATCGTGGTCGCCATCGCCCTCCCCCTGTTCCGAAAGCTCCAGTCGAAGGCCCATCAAGCCGAAACCGCAGGGAACATGAGCCGCATTCACATGGGCGAGCAAACGTATTTCGCGGAGACCGGCCGTTACGGCAGCTTCGACGAGATTGGTTTCAGCCTTCATGGTGTCAGCAGACTCTATACCTACCGCAGCCCTGCAGCCGGCGGCGTCGGGGGCTCGACCGGGACGCCCTCCGTGGATCTGATCGTGCCCCAAGGCGGTCTCACGTCCCCCGAGAATACCCTGGTGCCCTCCGCCGGTGCGATGGCGACTGCGACGAATCCACCCACCTTTACCGCAACCGCGACGGGCAATATCGATGCCGATCCGACCATGGACGAATGGCACATTAATGATACCAAGGGCGGCCTTGGGGCCGCTGACAGCGACGACAGCTCCATCTAGCCGCACCCGCTCGACGCATCACCGCCTGAACTCACCTCGCACATCCTCCCCCGCCCGTCGGTCGATCGGTCGATCCTGCTCGTCAATCGCGCCTCACTTCAGCCATCGGTCACATTCATCACGCGACAGGATCTGTCCGAGCCGTGCGTCGTGCCCGGGATTGTTTTGAACCAGGTGCCCGAGCACGACGCGCACGACGGCATCGGCCTGGTCCCGGCTCTTCCCTTCCTCCGCGCTCCGCTGCACGAAGCCACGGCAGGTCGCGACGAAGCTCGCGACGGTACTGTCGGTGTGCTCTGAATGGCGGGCATGCCGTCCAGGCCGGATGATGAGATTCTCGATTTCCCGGACGTCGCGCTCCAGGCGATCCAGACGATCCAGCATCATCAGTTGACGGAGACGCTTGACACGCCTCGTGAGCTTGGACGCCCGCCGCCTCGTATCGCGCAACTCCTGGCTCACGCGCCAGCACAGGAGGAGCACGACGACGAGCATGGCCAGCAGCAGCCAGTCGAAGGCATGCATGGTTACCATATGACCCCTACGGTCAACTGTGGAGGCCATACCTCGCATATCGGGAAGTGCAACCACAACCCCCCTCCCGGCCGGGATGGCCGGCGCCCCGCCCCTTGTCTGCACGGGCGCGCCATTGCACCAAACGAGAGCGGCTACAGGGCGATCGGAAGGTGGGTGGGCTTTAAAGTGGCTGATCTCACGGTCATTGTAGGCTGCGGCCTACAGTCCGGCTGCATTCAGGGGGACCTGGCTGTGCCGAGCCACGAGTCCCCCGAAAAAACTCCTGCGCGTTCCCCTGTTTCGGGGCGGGGCACGAGGCTTGCCTCTCTCCATTTTCGAAGAGCACGTCCTCATCAACGTACCCTTTCCTGGGAGGAACATCATGCAGAGCAACGAGTCGTCTTCCACCTCGAGCACCACGGCCTCATCCAATCTGGCTGTGCGCCGGGCGCCTCTCGTGATCACGGTTGCGACCATCCTGTCACTCGCCCTCGTCGTGCCGGGCAATCTCAGGGCCGAGGGCGAGTCGCAGACAGGGACGTCGCAGCTCGTCACCGGGGCATCCTGCTTCATCTTGACCCCCGTCTATGGAGCCTTCAAACTCGCCTTCGCGGGGACGGGGGCCATCGTGGGGGGCTTTACGTGGCTCTTCACGGGGGGCGATGAAGCGGCGGCGCAGAAGGTGTGGGATTCGAGCCTGAAGGGCACCTACGTCATCACCCCAGATCACCTCAGTGGCGAGAAACAGGTGCAATTCGTCGGGTCCCGTGGCACCAGCGGCACCGAGCGCCAAGCGGCACGAACGCAGACGTCCCCGGCCCGCAGCACCTCGAAGTAGGCCGGCCGGTCTCCCGATCACTCCGCCCCCTCCCACCGGGGACGGAACAGAGACGGATTCTCATGGTGTAGGCGCGGCCCTACACCATTTCCTCACAAGGCTGAGCGGATTGGCTTGCTCGTAGACGGTCGTGGTTCCCTGCCCGACCGTTCGAGCTGAGTGTGGTCCGCTTCCTGATGGGTCCGACCGTCAAGCAGCGCCATCGCCGCGGCCAAATGGACGGGCTGGCTGCGGGAGTGGTCTTTCGGTGGCGACAACGCCCACGGAACCTCAGCGGGGGGAGGCTCACATGCTGCACAGTCACCGGGATGAACGAGATCGGTCGCAGACGGAGCTCTCGGAGGCAACAAAGGAGACGGAACGAAAGGTCCGCGTCTTCATCGGCCAGGGCGTGAGATTTCAGGGCGCCCTCGCCTACGACGGGACAATTCGCATCGACGGCGAGATGGAAGGGGAAGTCAGGACGGGGGGCTGCCTCATTATCGGTGACGGAGCGGTCGTGACCGCCAACGTGACCGCCGGGACGTTGCTCTGCAAGGGCACGGTCAAAGGCGAGCTCGTCGTGGCGGCCAGGGCCGAGTTCCACCGTCCCGCCGTCCTGCTCGGCTCCATCGCGACGCCGCGCCTGACCATTGAGGAGGGAGTGCGACTGAAAGGCAACGTCAAGATGATCGACAACCCCCTGCCCACCCTCCTGGAGTCACCGGAGCGGAACGCGGACGAACCCATTTCCATCTCCACGCCACACACCAAGCCCGCCTGAGGCATCCTCGCCTCACGCCGGCTTCGCGCGGACTGGGTCCCGTCCGAAGACGACAGGCACTCCGCGCAGGACAGGGCTGATCCTCGCTTTCCGGAGACAGCAGAGCAGGCTTTCTCCCGCTCCCTTTCCCTCCAACACTTTACTCTTGATCTCGCGCGCTTAGCACTTTCCACTCCGCCCCCCTTGACACAACACCGGGGAGTAAGCTTCCTTACCCTTGGCGTGGGCGAGCCGGTCACCTATCGTACCGGGCGCCTCACCAGTGACGGGAGGCTAAGGGACGATCACCATGGAAACCGATATCAAGAAGAGGTTGGACGCGCTGGAAAGGCTCGTGAAGGAGCTGTTATTGGAAATGCGTGAGCTCAAGACCGCCGTCAAGGAGCCGGATACGACCGCGCTTGAGGACGAGGTGAGTCAGCTCCGACAGAAAGTCGAGGACCTGGTCGAACATATCGAGGAAACCATCGAATAAGGCCCACCCTGCCCATTGGGCCGACCGTCCCACTGGAACCGACCGGTCGCCCCAACTCACATTCGGCTTCATCCCGCATGGCTGCCTGCCGGTTAGTCGACATCGCCGTATACGCCCTGTTCCCACCAGCCCTGCCATGGTCGCGCTCACAGACCGTACGATTCCGAGGGGCGAGTCGGCGGGCTCTCGCCGAGTGTCCGTAAGTAGCCGATGAGGTCGTCGAGATCCTGTGCCGACAAGCCGGTCCATCGTGGCATCTCGGGATGCAGCATGTTGCCGCCGGCGTCAATCCCTGCCACAATCGCCGCCTTGATGCTTTCCCCATTATAGGCCGGTCTCTTTCGGCCCGTGTCGTGCTCGTAGCCTCTGGGATCCGTCAAGAAGGGGAAGGTGATGTTCGGGACCGGAATGCCATGCATCTCGCCGCCGCGGCCGTCGGGTCCATGGCACATGACACACCCCGCCCCCTGCATGCCATGGCTGTTCTCGATCACCCTGCCGTAGGCGGTGGTCCCCGTCGTGAAAATACTCCGGCCGTTCTCCAGATGCGACGTCAAGGTCGGGTCAAACGACCGGGCCCCGAGGACGCCGCTGCCGATGATGACGAGCGAGAGTCCGATCGTGAGAGCCAGACAGCGAGGTCGTCTCATGGTACCCTCCCATTTTCATACGCGCGCCGCTTGCGCCTGCGAGGAGCCCCGTGCCGTGGAGTCGCGAGCAGGATAATACCGACCCGGCCAGACTTCCAGGGGGGAGATGGCCGGAGCGGGCGCGCTTGCCCCAACCGGCGAGAATGTGTCAAGGAAGAAGGGGCCGTCCCGTTCGAAGGCGGCGCACCGTCCTGCGAGCACGATTACAATGCGGACGTCACCAGCAGCCCGGGGCATGATTGCGGGCATGATGAGGAAGGCCGCGCCCGCCACCGCATGCCTGTTGCTCCTGTGGGGCTGCGGCAACCAGGGCGATGGGCTGACCGAGGAACAAAAAACTTTGCTCACGGGTGACACCCTCCGCGGCGCCGAGTTCCGCGGAGCCGATCTCAGGGGCGTCGACCTACGGGGCAAGGATCTGCGCGACGCGGATTTGAGTCGAGCCAACCTCAAAGGGGCGACGCTGCACGCATCGAACCTCCACCGCGCCATTCTGGCAGAAGCCAGGTTGGACAACGCGGACCTCACCGACGCCGACCTGCGCGACGCGGACCTCGGCCACGCCCACCTCAGGGGAGCCAATCTCACGGGAGCGGACTTGACCGGCTCTCGCCTTCAACACGCGCAGCTGCCTGGTGCGAACCTCAGCAATGCCAACATGACCGGCGCGGTCTTGCAGCGCGCCGACCTGCTGGACGCCACGCTCGACACCGCGACGCTGCGCGGGGCCGACCTTCGTCTGGCCTATCTGGGGCGAGCAAACTTTCGCCGAGCCAATCTGGAGGGAGCGGACTTGCGCGGCGCCAATCTGGAGGAGGCTGATCTCAGCGATGCCATCCTTCGGGAGGCACACCTCGGCGAGACCGATCTGCGCAAGGCGATTCTCCACCGCGCCGATCTGCGCGGCACGGATTTCAGCACGGCGTATCTGTGGGCAGCCGACTTTAGCGGGGCCGATCTGACCGGCGCGAAGTCACTGACGCAGATGCGGTTCAATGCCGCCTGTGGCGACGGCGCGACGAAGCTTCCCGCGGGTCTCACGGGGCCGACGTCATGCACCGATCTCGTCCGCGCCGTGGGCAGGTGACGGGGGACACCATCCACAGCGAGCGCCGCCTCCTGTGGATAGGCATGGTGCGGGCGCGCACCCGCCGATCAGGGAGGCGCGACTGTTCATATGTTGTGAACGCATTTACAGTTTATTTACTCACGAAACGTCGCCGTAAATCTTCTCCCCCTCGACACCACAACATTCTGTGGCTCGCCTCCATGACTCTACAATGCACAAAAAATAGGCAACTCGCTGATGCGGCCATGCCTACATTGGCCGACTTCCGCAAAACGGACGGATTCACAGGTCTATCCACAGATTTTGGGGATCACCCGAGGGGCGCATTTTGAACGGTTGAGCAGCCCTTGATTCAAGACTTTTTCCGCCCGCACCGTTCCTCGCTCCTCGTTCCTCGCTCTCCGCTCCACTTCGCTTCACTTATGCCTCCTTCGGTGGGGCCCCTGCCCATTTTGGACGCTTGAACCGCCTCCGCAATCGATCTACTGTCGGCTTTCTCAGAATGTCCGCTGGACTTCAGTTCGAAGGCCTCTCGAGCTGCGATCGTGCCGCCATGTGGAATTGTTCTCCAAGACTGATTCTGACCTTGACAATCCTCTGTGGATTTTTGACCGGCTGTGTCGCGCGGCACAGCACGATCTGGCCAGTGACCAACGGCTCGCACGAGGAACTGCCGCAACCCCAGGCCCGTCTCTTGCTTCTGGGAGATGATCGAATCGTTTCGCTGACGGCAGCCCACTGGCTGCAACAACGCGGGCTCGATGTCGTGTTGAAGTCGCGCGTGCATCGTCTCCTTCACACACAACACACCCACCCCCTTCTGATGAGCATGGACGCCGCAGACCTTGCCGAGCTTGGCAAGCGCGCGGGCGCGCAATGGGTCGTGGTCGCCGAGAGTGATTACGAGACCATCGGGGATATGCGCGCCGGCGCTCACCACCATGGCGAAGGGGACGTCTTGCCGACCCTGTTCAGCGCGTCGGTGAGAATCCGCGGTCTCGCGACGGCGACCACGGCCGTGGAGTGGAAGGGACAGGCCGAATTCCTGTTTTTGGGGCTGGTGTCGACGCACCGCTTGGATGAAGCCTTCCACTCTCTCACCTGCCAGGCCCTGGCGACGGCCTGGGGGTTTCGTCCCCCGGGGCAGCACGAGATCGACTCGGTAGCCATGTGCAATCCCGAGCCGCACCGGCCGATTCCCCCGGGCACGACCCCCACCCTCGACTACGCTTCGCGCTGACTGCCCGGGTCAGCCTGCCTTCCCTGCCCCGCGCCCGTCGCCCACGATGGAGACAGACGCGTCCACGAGGTTGTCACCTGGGCGGTCTGCGATCCGGAGACGGCGCCGTCTCCTCAGTCACGAACATTCCAGTATCGACTGAAAAACAACAAGATCGATGACGTGCGCGGATTGACTGAGGCTCAGGTCCGCTGCGGCACTGCGATTGCAATTTCGGTTGGTGAGAGCTCTCACGAAGCAAATTTCGAGGAAAGGAGGTGGCTGCGATGTTGATCCTGGTTTCGCTGATGGTGCTGATGGTTGGTGTGGTCCTGGTTGGCCTGAAGGTCATTTGGAAGGACAGGCCCATGAGACCACCGAGTCAGACGGGCCACCTCCGAGCCGGGTGGCCCGCGTCGCTCTCAGCCTCACTGGCGCGAGCCGACCTCAGGGCCGAGCTGTCCACGCCCGAGAAAAAAGGGGTGCGTCATGGTGACCGTGCCGATGCCGCCCGCGGAGTTGCAGTTGGTCATCACCCTGTTCAGCCTGTGCGGCGCACTGGCCCTGACCATCCTGCAAAAATGGTGACCGGCCAGATGGCCGCCACAGAGTGCCGCCCGCTGAGGAACCCTACTCGCTCATCTCCTGCAGTTGCTCCCCTGTCCGCTCCGCCGCCTCACCGATCGTGTTACCGACTTCCTTGGCTTTCTCGATGGCGGTTTCAGTGGCATCCTCCACCTTTTCCGTGGTGTCCTCGATCACCTCGCTGGTCTTCTCCACCGTCTCGTCGATCTTCTTGCCTGCCCGCTCGGCCGGCCCTTCCCGCGAGCAGCCGAGCGTCGTGACGAACAGACCAGCGACCAGGAGCATCAACCCTGTTCGGACGTATGCACGCATGGGCATCCCCTCTCTGTGTGATTGCTGATGCTGCTCCGGCAGGAACGGTTTCGTCAAGAGCCCCGTCGACTTGTCCCCTAACCTGTCCGCCGACTTGTCCGCCGAAGCTTCAGCGGGGGCGGAAGCCTTGGCGAAGGCGGAAGCCTTCGCGGAGGGGGACATCTCGGTGCAGGTAAAGCCCTACACCCTATCGTACCCCTCGTTCCGGTTGCTCGATGCACAAGTGCCGGCGTGGTTCCAGAACGCCAGCGTCGGCTGCCAGTATCGCTCGCGCCGAGCGCCTCATCCAGACACGACAACCTTTTCGTTCATACTCCGACAAAATTTGTCCCTCCTCGACCCTTTCACGTTCGCCCACCACGAAGAAACACGTAGCTACGCTGTTTCTCGACCGGCACAATCCTTGCGTAACCAACTACCGAACACATCCGCTGAATGAAATCCAGGAGGAACCAATGAACGAAGGCATGCCGATCCACACAGCAGAAGTTGAATGCCCCCTTTTGAAACAAAAGCGTGATGTCAGCTTCAAAGTGAATGTCTTTCGGGGCCCGGACCATGGCGGCCTCGATGTGAGCGCCTGCTCGGAATTCTTGGAGAAGAGCGGGCAGCCGAACTGCGGTCATGGCTGCGTCCATGGGTCGACCGCGCATGAACTTTACGAGGCCGAGCTGAAAAAGCATCGCGAGGAGCTCAGCAAGATCGGCCCCAACGTGATCGGCTGACGTGCGCCGGCAGGTCCCTGTCGGGCCGGCCGACGATCCGCTCCCCGGCGTCAGCGCTGCCAACTCTGCCTGGCCTGCCGCCGCGTCGTGAATCTGCTTCAGCATCACTCTTGGCCTCAATTCAGGAGGAACGCGACCATGAAAGGGAAGATGGCACGACTGTTTTCAGCTCTCAGCCTCGTGGCGATGACCACGTTGCTCGTTCAACCGATCGTCTCGTTTCCGGCCATGGCGGCCGGGCCCAGCCTCGAGGTGAAGATCAGGGTGAACGAAAAAGGCTTCCTGGACGAGAAGGGCCGCGTGTTCGGGCCCAAGCACCCGCTCAAGGTTCCCGACGGAAAGCTCGTCAAGATCACGTTCGTGTTCGATGAAAGCGTGAGCAGCCTGGCGATTGGGGATACCCACCAGATCGCGATCATCGCGGATGATGGCTGGAGCCTGGAGAGCGAGAAGATCTGGATGTTCCACACCAAGACGAGTGTCCTGATGACGGCGGGCGAGAAGGGAAGAAAGACCTACCGCGCGTACTGCATTGTCGATTGCCTGGGCATGGAGCACCTGAACAACCTCCCGATCGAAGTGGTCTAGCCCTTGCCCGCAGCCGGAGTCGACGA
>JBFGRM010000041.1:0-13708 GCA_041563675.1 Nitrospiraceae bacterium
CATCCGGCTGCGATCGCCGCGGAGGATTTCAGGGCGATCCTGGCCGGATTTCGCGTGAGAGATCACCGGCTCCGGTTGTACGCGATGCTGGCTGGTGAAGCGCCGTGGAAACCGGTGTTCACGGACAAGGAAATCGAGGTGCTGGCCCCCCGCCTGTCGGAAGCCCTCGAAAAAGCCGATCCCTCGGAGCGAGTGATCTATTACCTCAGCAAGCCCCGCACCTCCATCAAGCGTGAAGTCACCTCCGGCGGGCTCTATGTGCAGGGAAACCGCCTGCATTTCGTGATCGCCAACCATGACGTGCAGTACGGCGTGCCCGCCCACGGCGTCGTCTACGACCGGCGCTACCCCATGCGGCCGACCGGACCCAAGTGGTTCGATCTGGATTTCGAGCCGGAGGGGGCTGTGGTCGAGCAATCCTACACGATGCTCGATTTTCTGCTCGGTCGCGAGAAGGACGAGGTGGTGATCGATCTGGGAAAACTCGGGTTGGGCTTGCCGGTCGTCGAGGAGCAGGGTCAAGGGTCCCCGCTCGGAGGTTAGCGGTCATCAACACCCCTCTTCCCCGACCACTCACCCCTTACACATTACCCGTTCTTCCGATCTACGGAAAATAGTACGAGAGCAGGATGATCCCCAGCAGTCCGACCGCCCAAAGGGCCAGGGATCCGGTCGGCCATGTCCGAGCCATGATTCCCTGCGGCCCGTGATGCTCGAAGAGGGCCTGGATCAATTGCTCGATCTTCGCTCGTAGCGCCGTCTCGATCCCCGCGCGTACCTGCCCGCTCGTCTCGACGATCGTTCGGGCCAGCATGGTGCCGAAGCCCCGATACAACCAATCGAAGTCCAGCGTGATGGTCAGGGTCCGCTTCATCTGTGGAAGCATGATGAAGAAGGCCAGGCCCGAAAAAAGCAGGAGCTGCAGCATGGTCGTGACGTGCGCCGCGGTGTAGGGGACGTACGAGACCGGGTAAGGGAGTATGGCGTAGAGCGGACCCGGCCAGATCCCGAGGCCGAGGCACAAGACAGCGAAGAGGTACATGGCGAGGCGCATGTTCCACGGCGGATCGGGGGGACGGAGTCCGGAGTCTTTTTGAAAGAACACGAACCAGGGAAACTTGATGCCGGCGTGCAGGAACACGCCGGCCGACGCGGCTGCCAGCAGAAACCACGCCAGCGCCAGGTGCTCGTCAACGGCGGCCTGCGAAATCATCGACTTGCTCACGAATCCGGAGGTGAGCGGAAACGAGGAGATCGACAGGGCGCCGATGATGCCGCAGACGGTGGTGGCAGGCATACTTTGAAACAAGCCGCCGAGGTCGGTGCATTTCCGCTTGCCGGTCATGAAGAGCACGGATCCGGCCGACATCAGGAGCAGGGCCTTGTAGATGATGTGCGTGAAGGCATGCGCGGCCGCGCCGTTCAGCGCCATCGTCGTCCCGATACCGATCCCCGTGATCATGAAGCCGACCTGATTGACGATGCTGTAGGCCAGGATGCGGCGCATGTCGTTCTCGAGCAGCGCGTACACAATGCCATAGAAAATCATGTAGAGCCCGATAAAAATGAGGATGTCCGCGCCCGGGAAGCCGCGCAGGAGCACGTAGACTGCCGCCTTGGTCGTAAAGGCCGAGAGGAACACGGTGCCGCTGGGCGAGGCTTCCGGATAGGCGTCCGGAAGCCAGGCCGAGAGGGGGGGCGCTCCGGCGTTGAGCAAAAATCCGGCTAGGATCATCCACTGCGCGAAGCTCTCCGGGCGCATGGCCTCGAACGCGATCGAGCCCGTCTGCACGGCATGGCCGGCGATCCCGATCATCAGGACGACGCCGCCGAAAAGGTGGACCAGCAGGTATCGCAGGCCGGCGCGGGCTGCCTGGTCGGTGCCGGCCGACCAGATCACGATGGTCGACCCGACCGCCATGATTTCCCAGAAGATCAGGAGCGTGACGAGGTCGCCTGCGAAGGCCACGCCGATCGCGCCACCGATGTAGAGGAAGGCGGCGACGAGCTCGACCGTCCGGGCCTGCTGCAGCGCGAACAGACCGCCCGCAAAGCCCATGATGGCAAAGATGGTCGCGAAGAGCCGCGAGAGCGCATCCACTCTCAAGAGCGTGAGCTCGTAGCCCAGAAAGGACACGTGGAGCGTCTCCCCGTCGGGAAGAAACCAGATCAAGAAGAGCGCGAGGACTGGGAGGGGCAGCACGATTGCCGCCCGGAGGCGATCCCGTGTCGCGGCGAGGAGAAGGGCGCCGAGGAACAACACCGATGCTGGGTGAATGGCGCTACCCGTCATAGTACGTGTCTTTACGCTTGAGAAAGATGCCCAGCGTCTTTGCGAAGACGATCATCGCGACGCAGGTGACGAAGCCGTACCACGCGTTGAAGGCGAGGGTGGCATCGATGCCGAAGTGCCCGTGCACGTCGACAAGGAAATCGGCGGCCACGGTCAGCGTCAAAATTCCGATGAAGACGATCCACAGACGACGGATCGTCTGGGGCCGCGAGAGCCAGTGTTTCCGTTTCGTCATGGGAGGCTCCTGACGAGGCCGAACGCGAGCTGGAGCGGCAGATCCGGGACACAGAACAGCCCCAGTGTGAGCACCGCCGTGATTGTCAGCGCGAGAACGATCGGAAAAGGGGCCTCGCCGTGCTGCGCCACGCCGCTCCTCTTGCTGGGAGGTCGAAAGAAGGCCGCATAGACGATCGGTGCAAAATACGCCGCGTTCAGCAGCGTACTGGCAAGGATGACGGCAATGGCAAAGCCGTTCCGCGCGTCGAGCGCCCCCAACAGCATGTACCATTTGCTGACGAAGCCGACGGCTGGCGGCAGGCCGATCATGGACAAGCTGCCGATCGCAAATGCCCCCATCGTCCACGGCATGGCACGCCCGATGCCGTCGAGCTGGCTGATTTCCGTCTTGTGCGCGGCCGTATAGATCGCGCCGGCCGCAAAGAACAGCGTGATCTTTCCGAAAGCGTGCGCGGCAATGTGAATCGCCGCTCCGACCACGGACAGCGGCGCGAGGACGGTGGCCGCCATGACAACGTAGGACAGTTGACTGACGGTGGAATAGGCCAGCCTGCGTTTCAGGTTGTCTTGCCTCAAGGCGATCACCGAGGCGATGAGGATGGTCGCGCCCGCGACGTAAACGGCCCAATGGGCGATGCCCGCCTGTTGCAGAGCATCGAGGCCGAAGACGTACACGATGACCTTGGCCACTGTGAACACGCCGGCCTTGACGACCGCCACGGCATGCAGCAGCGCGCTCACCGGGGTCGGTGCCACCATGGCTGCCGGAAGCCAGCGATGCAGAGGCATCAGTGCGGCCTTCCCGATACCGAACAGGTAGAGGAAGAGCAACAGGCCCGTGACCGTTGCCTGCGGAGGATCCGCGAACACTCCGCCAAGCCGGAAGCTGAGCGTGCCGGCGAGTTGCCAGGTCCACAAGATAGCCACCAGTTGGAAACCGATGGAGGTGGCGAGGAGAAGCCCGAGGTAGGTGCGGCCGGCGCGGACGGCCTCCGGCGTTCCGTGATGCGTGACGAGAGGATAGGTCGACAGGGTCAAAATTTCGTAGCAGATGAACAGCGTCAGCAGATTGGCCGCGAAGGCCACACCCATGGTGCTCCCGAGGGCGATGGCGAAGTAGACGTAGTAGCGGGTCTGATGGGATTCGCGGTTTCCGCGCATGTAGCCGATGGAATAGATGGACGTGACGATCCACAGGAAGCTGGCGATCAGCGCGAACAGCATCCCCAGCGGCTCGACGTGCAGCGCGAGCGGCACGCCGGGGATGGGCTCCGCGAGCACGATGCGCGGCTCCTGGCCGTCCAGCACGGACGGCAGGAGTGCGCAGGTGCAGAGAAACAGAGCGGTGGCGGTGGTCAAGGTCACCGCTTCGCGCAGGTTGGGCCGGCGATGGGCGAGCCCGATGAGGACCGCGCCCGCAAGGGGGATGCTCACGGCCAGGGGGGCGAGCCATGCGACTGTCACGAGGCGCCTCTCAGGAGAAAGATGGCCGCCTGTCGGGCGACACCCACAGTCAATTGCGTGTTGGAGCCGAAGTACAATGTCAGCGCCATGAAGACCCAGGTGGGAAGGAGCATGCTCAAGGGGGCCTCCATCACAGGGGCGCGGCCTGGCGGCCGAGGACGAAAATACATCACCTCGACCACACGCCACACGTAGAGCGCCGCCAGGAGCGAGCCAATCACGACGACGGCGGCGGCGTGCCAATACCCCTGCTCGATTGCGGCAAGTATCAGATACCACTTGCTGATGAAGCCGGCGGTCAGGGGGATTCCAATCAGGCCGAGCCCGCCGACCACGAAGGCGCCCGCGGTCCATGGCATCTCGGTGCCGATCCCCTCCAGATCCGTGATCTCGGTCGATCCAACACGATAGGCGATGCAGCCCAGTGCCAGGAACAGGCCGCCCTTCATGATGGCATGGTTGAACAGATGAACGACCCCGCCGGTCAGGCCCGTTGCCGACACGAAGCTGATGCCGAGGATCATGTAGCCGATCTGAGCCACGCTCGAATAGGCGAGCAAACGTTTCACGTTCGGTTGAAAGAGGGCCACCGTGGAGGCGACGAGGATGCCGGCAAAGGCCAGCACCATGAGGAACTCGTCGAGCGGAAAGGTGCGGAAGATGAAGTCCGCCCCGAAGACAGTAAAGAAGAAGCGCAAGAGGACGTACACGGCCACCTTGGTCGCCGTCGCGGCGAGGAAGGCGGTGACGACGGAGGGGGCATAGGTGTACGCGTTCGGCAGCCACAGATGCAGCGGAAAGAGGGCGAGCTTGAGCCCGATCCCCACGGTCAGGAAGGCAAAGGCCGCGCGCACGGTGCGCGTGGTCGCGACCTCCGGCAGTCGCTGGCTCAGGTCCATCATGTTCAGGGTGCCGGTCATCATGTAGAGCAGGCCGACGCCGATGACGAAGAACGTGGCGCCGATCGTGCCCATCGTGAGGTACTGGAACGCCGCCGTCAGCGCGCGCCGATCGCGACCCTGGCTGATCAGAATGTAAGAAGAGAGCGAGGAGATCTCCAGGAAGACAAAGAGGTTGAACGCGTCGCCGGTGATGGCGATGCCCAGGCTGCCGGTCAGGCAGAGGAGGTAGGCGGAATAGAACAGGCTGACGCGTTCACGCGGGATTTCCTTCTCGACGCTGGCCTTGGCGAAGAGAAGGACAAGCGCTCCGATCCCGGCGACGATGAGCAGGACGAACGCATTGACGGGGTCGACGCGGTATTCGATGCCCCAGGGCGCCGCCCAGCTCCCGAGAGCGTAGGAGAGGACGCCGTCGGTCATGACCCGGACGAGGAGCAGGATGGCGACCGCCAGGGTCACCAGGCTCACGACCAAGGAGAAGCCCCAGGCGAGGGCGGGATGGCGGAGGAGCACGCAGGCCGGGGCGGCAATGAGTGGGATGACGACCTGGAGGGCGGGGAGGTGACGGAGAATCACGGGGCGTCGTCGAGCATTAAGATCTCGTCCTCCTCGATCGTGCCGTAGGCCTCGCGGATGCGAACGATCAGCGCGAGCCCCAAAGCCGCCGTTGCGACTCCGACCACGATGGCCGTCAGAATGAGCACGTGAGGAAGCGGATTGGAGTACACGGTAAAACCCGACTCGATAATCGGCGCGGTCCCGCCCAGGATCTTGCCCATGGAAATGTACAAGATGAAGACGGAGGTCTGAAAGATGTTCAATCCGACGACCTTCTTCACCAGGTTGCCGTGCGCGATGACGATGAAGAACCCCACCATCATCAGGAAGATCACGATCCAATAGTTGTACAGGTCGAGCACGCGCTGCATTCAGCGCCCCCTGCCGGCAAAGGCGGAAAAGATGGTGATCATGACCGAGGCGACGGTGGTGAAGACGCCCAGCTCCACCAGGAAGATGCCCAGGTGTTGTCCGTGAACGGGATCGTGCGCCAGCACATTGTAATCGAGGTAGGTGCCACCCAGCGCCAGGCCGGCGACCCCCACGCCTGCATAGAGCAGGACGCCCATGGCGATCCCGGTGCGCAGGAGGCCCGGCGGGACCACGCGCCCCGCGGTCTCGACCCCGAAGATCAATCCGTACAGGATCATGCCGGCACCGAAGATGACTCCCGCTTGGAATCCGCCTCCGGGCCCGAAGTCGCCGTGAAACTGCACGTAGAGCGCGAACAGAAGAATCAGCGGGATCATGAGCTTGGAGATGACGCGAAGGACGGCGTGGTGCCTCATGCGTCGGTCCTCTTGGGACGACGGGTGACGCCGAGCAGCAGCAGGACGCCGAGCCCCGCCGTGAAGATGACGGTCGTCTCCCCCAAGGTATCGTAGCCCCGGTAACTGGCGAGCACGGCGGTGACCACGTTGGGGACACCGACTTCTTTCGGTGTCTCTTGGAGGTAGCGTGGGGCGACATGTCGGTGAATCGGAGCTTCCCGATCTCCGAATGCCGGCATGTCCAGCGTGCTGTAAATCAAGGCCGCTCCCGTGACGACCACGACCAGCAACGCCGGCGCCGTCTTGTGGGCGGAGACCTTCTCCTGGCTGGAGGTTAGTGCCAAAGTCCCAAGCATCAGGACCGTCGTGATGCCTGCGCCGACCGCCGCCTCGGTGAAGGCGACATCGACGGCGTCCAGCACGACGAACAGCCCCGCGGAGAGGAGGCTGTACATGCCCGACAGCATCGCCACGGCGAATAGGTTGCGAAGCATCACCATGCCGACCGCCGTGGCGGCCAGAAACGCCAGCAGGCTGATGTCGATGAGCCGTTCCATGATCACTCCGGGGGAGACGCGAGCACGGGGTGGAGCTTTCCGTGACGCGCCGCTTTCGCGAGGGCGTGGGTGGCCGTCGGGCTGGTGAACATCAGGAACCCAAGGATCAGAAACAGCTTCACGGCAAGGAGGGTCCAGCCGGCTTGCACCATAAGCCCGATGAGGATCAGCGCCGCTCCCATCGTATCGGTCACCCCTGCCGCGTGGAGCCTGGTGAAAAAGTCGGGAAAGCGATGAATCCCGATCCCCCCGATGACGGCGAACAGCGATCCTACGACGATGCACGCCCAGCTTGTGAGGTCCGCCACGATCGTGATCACCTAGCCCATCCCTTTCTCTTCGGTGCTGCGTCCCAAATCCGTGTACTCAAAAAATTTCAGCACAGCAATGGTGCCGATGTAATTGATGAGGCCGTAGACCAGGGCGAGGTCCAGAAACTCAGGGCGTGCGGTCAGAAATCCGAAGACCGCGATGAGTAGCACGGTTTTCGTCCCGAACATGTTCACCGCCAAAATGCGATCGTAAATGGTCGGCCCCAGAAGCGCGCGGGCGAGCGCGAGCGCCATGGTCACGAGGATGCCGATGACTCCGGCCACGAACACGGTTCATTCCTCCAGCCGGCTGACGCGCCGATCCATGGTGCCCTGCTCGATCTCTCGCGCCATCGATGCCGTCAAGGCATGGACTTCGATGTGACCGTTGTCGAGGTCCATGGACACCGTTCCGGGGGTCAGGGTGATGGAGTTGGCGTACACCACCTGGCCCAGCTCGCTGGTCTGGCCTGCCCGGACCTTCACGATGGTGGGGCTGATGGGCAGCGATGGCGTCAGAATGAGCCTGGCGACGGCGACGTTGGCCTTGGCGATCTCCCAGCCGAGCCAGACCCAATAGGCCGGAAGCTTGAAGGTCAAGTGGAGCGGGTGACTCTCCCGGTCGATCACCTCCATGCGGACCGCGATCAAGACGACGAGCAGGGAGGACCCCAGTCCCAGCGCGAGCAGCAACGGCTCCTTATGGCCGGACAGGAGCAGCCAGAGCACAGAGAGTGCGAGAGTGAGGCTGATGACGTGAGCCATGGGTGCGTTTGGTCGCGGTGTGATGCGCTGCGGCGGGATCGTGTTTAGCACAACTGAGGCGGAGAATGCTACTCGACGGATCGGATGCGCCACCCGACCGGCGGCGGGCAGGTGGCCCCCGCTCGTCCTACGGAGGTGCGTGCGCGCCGGCCGGCGCAGGGGTCCAATCAACGTCGGGGTCATGCCCTCATCAAGCCATGTGCCGAGCCTGGAACTGGCAACAGGCCGAATCAGTCTGAGGCCGCACGGACACGACGGAGGGGAGAAACGTGACTGGACTTGGCCAGGAAGGCAGTGACAGCGTGGGAAGCGAGCGGAAGGCCGCCGTGAAGCCCGCGGAGTTAGAAGTTGAACATTTTTGCCATGGCGCCGTAAACGAACAAGCTTCCGATGACGACGAGCGTGAAGTGTTCCATCGTGACGCCTCTCAGGAAATGGGTTGAGACTCTGTAGAAGAGGCCATCAGGAACCTGTCACGCCGGCCATCAGACGCGCGAGAGAATCGCCCACGTCACAAGAAGTAGCAGCGTGAAGCCTTCCATCAAGCCCTCCCGATACCGCCTTGCCAACCACTCAGCCAGTCAGTGCCAATGACTTCTCGCGTAGCAGTTTTTGCAAGGCCGGTGCCCTTTTGCGCGGCTGTTCACCCTGGGCGGAGCCGGAGAGAAAACAAGCACTTAGAGCGCCCTTTCCCGTCTGGCAGCCTGGGACAGCTCCCGGTATGAGGAGGGCCTGTGCGGTTCAAACCCTAGCGGGCTGTGCGGTTCCGCTCGCTTTTCAAAAAGTGGCTCCCCCTTCCTGAGACGAGTCAAAGCGCCCGAAGGAAAGTTCGACCAGGCTCACGCGACCCCTCCATTCGCGAGGAGGAACAAAAGCTTCTCGCGTCTAGAGAGGCTCGGCGATGGTTTGACAACGCTGAAATCGGGTTCTAGGATGCCGTCCAGGTTGTCGCATGAAGATTGCTGAGCTCTTCCAGAACCTTTCCATCGAACGCAAGCTGCAGGTTGTCTCTGCCGTACCCGCGATCGGGCTGATCGTTCTCAGCGTCCTGACCTACCACAGCGCCAGGCTGTTCGAGGAGGCTGAAGAGCGCCTCGCACGGTCATACGAAATCAACGGGACGGCGGAAGAGTATCTGCGTTTCATCGTCGATCTCGAAACGGGCTTCCGAGGCTACGTGCTCACCGCGCAGGATCGGTTTCTCCAGCCCTACTCCCGGGCCAAGGGCCAAGTGCAGCTCAAGGGCCGCCAACTTGCGGCCATGGTCGAAAAGGAACCCGATCAAGTCCGCACCCTCCAGGTGGTCGAGGGATTGGTCCAGGTCCTCATCCGTGAAAAGGACGACCTCATCGCCAAGGTGCGCGATGGTCGCGCGGTCGATGCCCTGCACTACATCGAGGGTGGACGTGGACGCGAGCTCATGGTCGCGATCCGAGACGGCATGACGAGGTTTGATCAGCGAGAGTTCGAGCTCATCACGCAAGCACGTGACACGATGGCGCGTGAGCGGGCGTTCATGCAGGGCGTGATCGTGGGCGGCGGGGCCTTGGCGCTTGGCGTCCTTGCGCTGATGGTGCATTGGATCGCGCGCTCGATCACGCAGCCCTTGGCCAGTCTGGCCAAAACGGTCGGCTTCACGGAGAGCGGTCTCATCCCCCAGTTGCCCGCGCTGGATCGGCAGGATGAGATCGGGGATCTGACCCGCGCCATGAGTCGGATGCGTGAGCAGATCCGAGAGCACATCGCGCAACTGGAAAAATCCGAGCAGGACCTGCGCGCCTTGTATCAGGATCTCTCGGCGTCGGAGGGAAAGTATCGCGACCTGGTCAATCACGCGCCCCTGGGGATTTTTACGCTCCGCAATATGGAGGTGACGTTCAGCAATCGCTACAACCAGGCCATGGCGGGATTGGATCCAGATCAAGAACGGGATCCCAACCTGCTCTGGCAGGTGATCCATCCGGATGACCGTCCCCGCGTTCTCAAGGAGCTCTCCGAGGCGATCAGCAGAGGACGCACGTTCGAAAGCGTGTTCCGGTTCCAGTTGCCCAACGGAGCGGTGCGCAAGATCCTGAGCCGGGCTATTCCGATCCGTGATGCGGCGGCGAATGTGCTCCTGTATCAGGGATTCAACGTCGACATCACGGCACGGGAGAAGACCCAGGAGCGGCTGAGTCGCGAACATCGCCTCGCGACGCTCGGGCAAGTGGCGGCGGGCATCGCGCACGAGATGCGCAACCCCCTCGTGGGCATGGGATCCAACCTGACGGAGTTCCTGGAGGACATGGCCGCGGATGATTCGCGGCGGGAGGATCTAGTGCTCGTCCTCAACGAGATTCAACGACTCGATCGCATCGTGAACCAAGTCGTCGAGTTTGCCCGACCGCGCCCGCTCAGCATTGGTCCCGTGGCTCCCGTGACGTTTATCCACGAGACCATCGCGATGCTTCGCGACCTGCTCGCACAGAGAGGGGTCAGGGTGAGCTATGACCTGCCCGAAACGCTTCCGGACCTGCAGGCTGACCGGGATCAGCTCAAGCAGGTTCTCCTGAATCTCGTGCAAAATGCGATCGAGGCTGTGGGACAGGAGGGCAAGCTCGAGGTGATGGCCAAGGAGGAATCACGGGAAGATCGGGACGGGCTGGCCATCGTCATCAAGGACAACGGGGTGGGGATCCTGGGAACCGATCTGCCCCATGTGTTCGAGCCGTTCTTCACGACCGGCAAGCGGCGTGGAACCGGGCTGGGATTGGCGCTTTCCCGGAACATCGTCGAAGGACACGGGGGGCACGTTCAGCTTGCGAGCGAACTTGGGAAGGGCACCACCGCCCTCCTGTGGCTTCCCCTTAGTCCGCACACCGCGTCGTCGGATGCCTGATCATGCTGGCTGATATTTTCGTCGTCGAGGATGATTCGGCCGTCCGCTCCGCCCTGATACGCCGGCTGACGAAGCAGGGGCACCGGGTGAGGGGCTTCGACTCCGGCGAGCGTGCGCTCGAGGCCCTCGATCAAGATGTGCCGGACCTCGTCCTCATGGATCTGAAAATGCCGGGGATGACCGGCCTCGAGGTGCTGCCGCATCTCCGGCAACGAGCCCCCCACGCGCTGGTAATCATGCTCACGGCGTTCGGAACCGTAGAGGATGCCGTGGAAGCGATGAGGCGCGGGGCCTACGACTTCATCGTCAAGACCATTGACCTGCAATCGGTCGATCCGGTCGTGGAAAAGGCGCTGGAGCTGCTCAAGCTGCGTCGGCGCGTGGCCTTCGAGGCCGAGAGCGAGGCGGGTGCCTACGCGTTGACGGACCTCGTGGCCGACAGCCAAGCCATGCAGCAACTGCTCGCGCAGATTCAAGACGTCACCCCGAACCCGAAGGTGACGGTGCTGCTCCAGGGCGAGACCGGCACGGGCAAGGAGTTTATTGCGCGCGTGTTGCATCACAATGGGGCGCGGGCGGCGGGTCCCTTCGTCGGGATCAACTGCACGGCCATTCCCAAGGAATTGTTCGAGAGCGAGCTGTTCGGCTTCGAGCGTGGCGCGTTTACGGGGGCGGCGCAGAGGAAGATCGGGTTGCTGGAACAGGCCGAAGGCGGGACCCTGTTTTTGGACGAGATCGGCGACCTCGACCTGGCCATGCAGGCGAAGCTCCTGAGGGTCCTGCAGGAGCGCTCGTTCCGGCGCCTCAGCGGCGCGGGGGACATCGCCGTCGACTTCCGGCTCATCGCGGCGACCAACCGTGATCTGAAGCGCGAGGTCGCGCAGGGCGCGTTTCGTGAGGACCTTTTCTTCCGACTCAACGTGGTGTGCTTTGAGATTCCCCCCCTCCGGCGTCGTGTTGAAGACATCCGTCCGTTGTGCCTGCGGGCCATGGCGCGGTACGCACGTGATTTCGGGAAGGATGTCCAGGATTTGTCGGAGGAGGCCAGCGCCATGCTGGAGCGGCACACGTTTCCGGGCAACGTCCGTGAGCTTGAAAACATCATCGAGCGCGCCATCATCTTCTGCCGGGGAAGAACGCTGACGCCGCAGGATTTGCCGCGCGACATCCGTGATCCGGCGGAGCAGATCGCCACGGCCTTCACCCAGGGCGATGCGCAGCGGGTCCGGGTCGAAATGGCTTTGGGCAAACAAACGCTCGCGGACGTCGAAGCCGCGGTGATCCAGGAAGTGCTCCGGGCCTCGGACTACAACAAGAGTCTCGCCTCTCGCCAACTCGGACTCACGCGATTCGCCCTCGAGCGCAGGCTGAAGAAGCTCGAGGAGCAGTGATCTTCCTCCCACGCCGCACGCAAGCGGCGCTCACATCTTCTTCGCTCCCTGCAGGTACCGCCGGGCCTCGATAAGCTCCGGTCGATTCGGATCGGCCTTTTTCCAGGCGGAGACAAACGCACGGTAGAATCTGGCCGCCGACCGGTGATCCGCGGTCCGGGCGGAGGCGCGTGCGGCGCCGAGCAGCGCCCTGGCGCGGTTCGGGTGCCGGTCCAGCGCGGTCGTGAAGGCGCGAGCCGCCTCTTCCGGTTTGTCGCCGAGGAGCAGGAGCTCGCCCAGCAGCTCGTGCGGCGGTTTGATTGTCCACGGTGGGCCGGAGGGCCGGCTCAAGCTCTCCTCGACCGACACGGCCTGGCGCATGTGCGCGATGGCCTGGTCAAGGGCACCGGCCGACGCCGCCACGGCTGCGCGCAGTGATGCCTCACGAATCAGCAGGATCTTCCCCACGTTGTCTGATTCAGATTGCCGCTTCTGAAGATCAGCCAGGGCCCGAGTCGCTTCCGGCCGCTTCAGCATCGCCGCACTGTACCCTCTGGTGAACAGCGCGAGGGGGCTCGCGGCACCGGTTTGGGTATGGCCCGGACCGGGGAGAAGATCACCAGCGGCCTCCCACTGCTCCGTCTCGATGACGTAATGTGCCACCATCTCGTCGTAGTTGCGGCTCACCTTGCGTTCGTACCCCGTTGACATGGCCTCGGTCTCCGACCCCGCTGCGTTCATGTCGGCACGCTTCTGCTCGAGCACCTCCCACGCTTCGCGATAGCGTCCCTGTTGCAGATAGACGTACTGCAACCAATAGAGGCTGTGATAGTCGCGGAGCCCGAGGGGGAGGTTCTCGCGTTGCACCCAGTCCACGGAGCCCTGCCAGCCCGCTTCGTTCGCCGCCGCCGCCTCCGGCCACATGCCGAGCTGGAGAAAGATATGTGCGGGCATGTGCAGCGCATGGTGAGCGTCCGGGGCGATCTCCGCGTAGCGGCGAGCGGCCGGTAGGGCGAGGATCGCGTGGTCCGGATCGTCGAACGCGTGGATCGCATAGTGGGCGGCGCAGGGATGATTCGGGTTTTTGCGAAACACCTCGAGCGCGAGCGCGCCGGCCTGGATATGCGTCCGCGATCCTCGATGCTCGTATTCCGCCACGCCCAAGAGCGCGAGGGCATAAAAACAGGCCGCCTCCAGGTCTCCTGGATGCGCCCGATAGAGATCGCCCATGGCCTCGGCATAGGCGCGGTCACGCGTCTCCTTGTCGCCGTCGCCGTACAGAAGTCGGACCGCCTCCAGATAGGCGCGTTCCCGGGCCGTCGCCGTCGCGCCGTCCGGCGCGCGAGACAAGACCTGCCGACCGGCCTCGAGGTTCTGCTCCTCCCAGATCGGGTGATTGAGCGCCATGGCCTCGCCCCAATAGCCCATGAGGAAGTCCGGCTGCACGCGCGTGGACTCGCGAAAGGCCTCCAGCGCTTCCTCATACCAGAAGGAATGCATGGCGCCGACGCCTCGGATGAAGTGCCGTTGCGCCGCAGGCGTCCCCGACGTGGGAAAGTCGATGGCACCGAGCTGGAGGGGGCGCTCCGCTGCCGCGAACGTC
>JBFGRM010000042.1:0-13707 GCA_041563675.1 Nitrospiraceae bacterium
TCGACGAAGTCCAATCTCGCTTCGAGCCGCGAGGCCACCGAGCGCTCGTACGTCTCCGGGAGCTCTTCCTCGATCAAGCGCAACAGGCGGTCGATCTCCGTGAACCCCTCCTCCACCTTAAGGTACGAGTCCATGCGATCCTGCATCATGTGCTCGATTGCGAAATCCAGGCTGTGCTCGGTCTTTGCCCGCAGGCCCTCGATACGCCGGTGCATGGAGATGCGGAATTTGATCAGCTTTTGGGGATCAAACGGCATAGGTCTCTGCTGGGGCAGTCTGTCTGGCGACCGAGCGATTCTATCACAACCATCTCCCAGCCACAGCCCGGAATCATGCTGGCCGCCCAACTCTGGTCCTCTCTCCCGCTTGTCATTCCCGCGGAAGCGGGAATCCATCTTTTCCTCAAGGACAAAGCACGGATCCTCGCGTTCACGAGGACAGTGATGGATCCCCGCTCAAAGCCTCGGGGATGACAGAGGGAGGCTTGGTCAGATCGGCGCGTGCCGGCTTTGTCGCGCCGGCGACCCTATGGTAGACTTCGCGGTCTTTTCGGGGAAAATCAGGGGTGAGGGGTAAGGGGTAGGAAATACTTCACGCTCTCCCGTCCGGCAACACCAGTGATCGTATTTTACGAGGAGGTATCATGAAGGGCTTATTTGGTTTCTGTGCGATGTTGATCGGTATCTTTTATGTTGTCCCACTGGCATCCGCCATCAATCCTGCCGGCTACGGGCAGGCGGGCGGGGAATTCGACATCAAAGTGCCTCGCGTTCCGGCCGGCGAGCTGGCCAAGGCCAAGCGGCAGAAACCGCCCTTCAAGCCCACGCCCGAGATTCTCGCGGAGGGGAAGGAGATTTTCCTTGGGCGCGGGACCTGCTTCCAATGCCACGGGATGGAGGGCAAGGGCAACGGCGGCGCTGCCAAGGTGCTGCCCATCAAGCCGCGCGATTTCACGAATCCGAAGTTCCACAAGGTCCGAACGGCCGGCGAGATGATGTGGGTGCTGAAGAACGGCAGTTTGGGACAGTCCGGGCGCGTGCCCGGCACCGGCATGCTGCCGATCGTCGGTCAGTTTTTGAGCGAGGAGGATGGGTGGAAAGTCATCCTCTATGAGCGCAGTCTCGGTGGAGGGAGGTAGATAGATAGATAGATAGATAGATAGATGATCCGGGACCTCATGGCCTCGGCGCGCTGCACCGGGGTTGCGGCACACCGCCGGGGAATTCGTCGGACCATCTTCAGCTCGGGACTGATGATCAATGGATCGCCTGCGGGCTGGTGAATGGAGAAGTTCTCGCCCATGAGCCGAATCCCAGCGCCTGTGCCTGACCAGCCGTTGTTGCCTGCCGCGGCCTTGCCGGAGGACTCGTCGGCGACCCACGAGCAGGCCGGGGTGGCCGGCCTGCGATCATGGGAGGCGGTGGCCATCCCGCCACGCCTGGTCAGGGCCGGCGTCTTCGCAGCATTCATCTTAATCGCCTTTCTACTCACGATCGCCTTCGTCCCCTGGACACAGACCATCACGGCAGGCGGCCAGCTTTCCGCCTACTCGCCTTTCGGCCGTCCTCAGGACGTCGAGGCCCAGATCGCCGCGCGCATCAAGCATTGGCATGTGCTCGAAGGCGAAGCCGTGCAGGCCGGGGTGCTCATCGTTGAGCTCGAGGATGTCGATCCCAACTTTATGGCCCCGGACCTCTTGAGGCTGCTGGAGCAGTCCAGAATAGCGGCAAAGGAAACGCGCCAGGCTGCCCTGGAGCGCGCAGCGCAACTGGGCCGTCGCATTGAGCAATTGCGGGCTATCAAGAAAGCGGCGGTACCCTCCGCAGAGGCCCGAGTCATGGAGGCCGAAAACCGTGTGCGGGAGGCCCAACAACGGGTCGTCGCCGCGAAGATCGCAAAGGAGACGGCGGAAATTAATCTGAAGCGACACCGGCAACTGGCCGAGCGAGGACTTGTTTCTCAACGCGATCTCGAGCTCGCCGTCCAGGAGTTTGTCTCCAGCCGCGCGGAGATCGAGGCGGCCGAGGCGGCCCTCGAGCAAACGAAGCAGGCCAGCTTGGCGTTCGGCTTCAACCGCGATCAGACCGGTCCGGAGGTCGAGCAGCGCCTGATGGATGCCAGGGCCAAAAAGGCCGCGGCCATGGCGGATGCCGCCAAGGCTGCAGAGCAACTGGCCACGATCGAACTGCGCCTGGCCAATGCCGCCCAGCGCAGGAAGGCGAGTCAGGTGGAAGCGCCCATCGACGGCATCATTGTCAGAATGGCGCGGGTCGGGCCCGGAGAGACCGTCAAGCCCGGCGATCGGCTGGTGAGGATCTCTCCGTTGAACCAGGATCGAGCCGTGGAGCTCTGGGCTCGGGGTATCGACGCCCCCCTACTTACACCGGGCCGCCCTGTCCGGATCCTTTTCGAGGGAATCCCAGCGATACCGATTCCGGCATGGCCTCGGCTCATGGCTGGAACCTTCGGTGGCATCATCAAGGTCGTCGACCAGGTGGACGATGGACAGGGGAATTACCGATTCTGGGTGACGCCTGATCCGGCCGATCGTCCTTGGCCGGACCAAAGTCTCGTGCGCCAGGGGACGAGAGCGAGAGGATGGGTCATCCTGAATCGCGTGCCACTCTGGTACGAAATGTGGAGGCGCTTTAATCTCTTTCCACCGGACTACGAACAAAAGGATCCGTCGTTCCTTGAGACCATCCTTCCCAAGGCGGGTCGAAAAGGTAAGTGATGCAGTGCGGTGGAGCCTTTTGGAACATTCAAAAGGAGGTCATCGTGTGCCAAAAATCCTGGATCTATGCGGTTTGGCGATTTCAACCATCAGCAACCGCCCGCCTTCTCGCGTTAATGCTGAGCCTCGTCGTTGTGACCGAACTCGGGTGGGCTCAACCGGCTGAGCAGAAGCTCCCCTCACCGAATCCGCCCTTATCCCTTGAGGCGGTGTTTGCCAAGATCGACCGCTCCCATCCCCTCCTCCAGGGGGCCAGCGCGGAACGGCTGGTTGCAAGGGGGAAGCTGCTGCAGGCCCTCGGGGCGTTCGAGCCCTCGATCGTGAACGATTTGGAGCTTGAGCGTTTCATCTCAAGCAGTACGACGGATCTTGAGACCGTGGGGTTCAACGACACGTTCCTGGAGGCTCGGCATCCCTGGGGGATGCGGGCGATGGCGGGAATCCGCAATTCCATCGGCGACGCCACGATCCCAGATCTGGGGTTCAACGATGGCCAGCAGCAGGTCTTGCTTGGTGCGTCGATCCCCTTGTTGCGAGGCCTCTTGGTGAACCCGCAGAGCGCCGCTCTGGAGCGGGCCGAGCTCGCGACGCCGCGTGCCGAGGTGGAGATTGCCCGGACGCGGCAAGACCTCTTCCTGGCCGCGGCGGGCGAGTATTGGGAGTGGGTAGCCGCCTCTCATCTGCTTCGGGTGAGAAAACGAGCGTTGGACGTATCAAAAACGCGTCTGGCGCAGATTCGTGAACGCGCCGAGGCGGGTGCCGCCGCCCCCCTGGACATCGTCGAGGCGGACCAGGAGGTGCAGCTCCGGACGGAGAATCTGATCGCCGCGCGTCGCAATCTGGAGCAGGCGGGTTACAAGCTGTCCATGTTTCTCTGGGAGAACCGACTGCCCGTGAGACCGGCTGACGGAGAGTCCCCCGCGTTCCCGGCGCGGCCCCCGGTCCCGCTGACCGATACCCTCGAGGCGGACAGGGCCAAGGCGAGAGAAGCACGACCCGAGGTGCGCGCGATCGCCTTGGAAGCCGAACTCAACAAGATCGATCTGTCGGTGGCGAGCAACAACTTGTTGCCTTGGCTCGATGCGGAAGCGGAACCCGCTCGCAGCCCGGAGAAGTTCGTCCTGGGCCTCGGGTATCGCTTCGGCGTAACCTTGAAGTTCCCATTCCTTCAACGGGAGGTCCGGGGAGAAATGACCGCGACCCAGGCGCAGGCCAACCGGCTGGCCCTTGCCCTGAGGTATCGTCAGCAACAAGTGAGCGTGGATGTCGATAACGCGCGATCGGCCATGCTGCGAGCCCGAGAGCGGATTGCCGCCGCCGCGCAGGCGCTCCGGTTGGCTCGCAGGTTGGAGCGTGGCGAGCGGTTCCGCTTTGACCTGGGCGCGACCAGCGTCCTGTTCGTCAACCTCCGCGAGCGCAATACGGTGGACTCCGAAGTGCATTGGATCCATGCACAAGCCGACTACCACAAGGCGCACGCGCTCTACCAGTGGGCGACCGGAGCATGGGCGCAGGGGTCCGTCGTCAAAACGCCCACGCGCCCCTGAACGGGAGGCGGCCACCGTGATCCGGGACGCGAGAGGGAACAGGGAAGGATGAGCGACTGGGGCAGGCAGGGCGGAGCCAATGTGCGCAGCATGGTCCAAGAGCTGCGACGGTTCGGCATTTTTCAGAAGGGGGAACGGCGCCTGCTCTGGCTCCTGATCATGTATGCCCTCGCGATTGGGTTGTTTTCTCTCATCGTGCCGCTCACCGTTCAAGAGCTCGTCAACACCTTCGCGTTTGCGGTCCAGCCGATCATGGTGCTGACTCTCATCGGGCTGATGGGCGTGGTGTTGCTCGTGGTCGGCGCGTTCCGCGTCCTGCAGTTTTACGCGAACGACGTGTTGGAACGCCGGATCTTCGTCCGCGTCGCCCTCCCGCTCGCGCGCGGGGTTCTGACGTTTCGCGACACGGCATTCACCGGCGAGCAAGCCAGCCGCTTCTTCGAAACCGTCCTTCTCCAGCGCGCGCTCTCCTCGCTGCTCGTCGACTTCATCAACGTCGTGGTCTCGGGCGTGATCGGGATGGGGCTGCTGGTGTTCTATCATCCCTACTTTCTCGGCTTCGACGTGCTGCTCATCCTGGTCGTGCTCATCATCGCGGGGCTCGGACGGGGCGGGCTCGCCACGACGCTGCGGATGTCGGAAGCCAAATACGACACGTTTCACTGGTTCCAGGGTGTTGCGGACAACCTCCTGCACTTCAAGAGCGTCGCCAGCGCCCCGCTGATCCTCCAACGCGCAGACGAGCTGGCGTTTGCGTACGTCAAGGCCAGGGAGGCGCGGTTCAAAGTTCTGGTGCGGCAGTATATCGGGTCGGTCGTGCTCCAGGTGGTGTTGCATGCGGGCCTGCTGGGAACTGCCGGGTGGCTGGTCGCCATGGGCGAGCTCACCCTGGGGCAACTGGTGGGAGCGGAGGTCATCATTACCACGCTGTTGGCCAACCTGGAGTCCGTGGTGAAACGGGTGTACGTGTTCCATTATTTCTCGACGGCGCTGGTGGAGCTCGATCATCTCTTTGCGCTGCCCAAGGACGAGAAGCGGGGCATTCCCGAGATCGAGATCCCCGATGCACGCGGCAGGGGACTCAAGCTGACCTGCCAACAAGTGTCCGTCCATTTGGACGGCACACCCGTCGTGAGAGACCTCACGTTCAACGTGCAGGCGGGAGAGAAATGGGCCGTGGTCTGCGAGACCGAGACGGTACGGCATCTGCTGGCAAGACGGCTTGCCGGCCTCGAACCGCCCCAGTCAGGAGTCATTCGTTACAATGACATCGACCTGAAGGAGCTGGGCGCCGACACGATAAACCGCTACCGGGGGCTCGTCCTGAGCTGGCAGCTGTCGCTGTTCGAGGGGAGCCTCTTCGAAAACATTACGATGGGAAGGCCAGGCATGTCATTGGACGAGGTGCTCTGGGCCCTCCAGTTCGTGGAGATGAAGGACGAGGTGGAAAGGCTCGCGGAGGGACTGCAAACGAACGTTAGTCACGAAGGAAAAGAGCTGACCCCCAGCCAGAAGCTCAGGCTGCTGGTTGCGCGCGCCGTCGTTGAGCGCCCTCCGCTCCTCATCCTCGACGGCGCGCTGTATGAGCTACGGACCGATGTTCGGGAGGTGATCCTGAGAAGAATTTGCTCCCATGAGGTTCCCTGGTCCGTGGTGATCGTGACGACCCATCCCGAGATCAAAAGCGTCGTGGGGCACGTCGTGCAGGCCAACTAGTTGGACTAGGACGTGCAGCCGCGGGCCGGTCGTCTTGGTCGGGTTAACAAGGCGGAACGACCACGACTCCACCGCCCACTCGCCAGACTGTCTCAACCCTCCCAGCCTCGGGCTCACATATCGGGTCGGGCCCGGCGCCGGGCGACCCCCGTGCCCCGGGCGGCCTGGGACACGGCCTTGGACACGCGCTCGACCACGGATCGGTCGAAGGCGCTGGGCACGACGTAGTCCTCGCTGAGCGTGTCCTCGGGGATGGCCCCCGCGATCGCGTCGGCAGCGGCCAGCAACATGCTTTCATTGATGTCGCTGGCCTGCACATCCAGCGCGCCACGAAAGAGACCCGGGAATCCCAGTAGATTGTTGATCTGGTTCGGCAGGTCGGACCGCCCGGTGGCGAAGACTCGGCAGAGCGGGGCCGCCAGCTCCGGTGCGATTTCGGGGTCGGGGTTGGCCATGGCGAACACGATGCGTTCCTTGCACATCAATTCCAGATCGCCGGGCTGAACGATGTTGCCCGCGGAGAGGCCGATGAAGACGTCCGCGTTTTTCAGGGCGTTCTGGAGCGTACCGGACGGCTCCGCTTGCCTCACGAGGTCCGGGAGATCCTGGCGGCGGTCACGGATCTGGTCGGTGTCGCCGTGGAGCAGCACCCCCGCCTTGTCGCATCCCACGAGGTGACCGACGCCGGCTGCCAGGAGGAGCCGGCAGCAGCCGAGCCCGGCCGCGCCCAATCCGTTCACGACGACGTGCGCCTCCTTCATCTGCTTCCCGACGACTCGCAACGCATTCTTGAGCGCCGCGAGGACGACCACCGCGGTCCCATGCTGGTCGTCGTGCATGATCGGAATGTCGAGCGTCTGCCGTAACTGCCGCTCGATATCGAAGCAGCGTGGGGAACTGATGTCCTCGAGGTTGATCCCGCCGAAGGCCGGCGCGATACCTTGCACGATCTGAACGATCGCCTCCGGATCCTGGGTGCTCAGGCAGATCGGCCAGGCGTCGATCGCCGCGAACTCTTTGAACAGCATCGCCTTGCCTTCCATGACGGGCAAGGCGGCTTCCGGCCCCAGGTTGCCGAGGCCCAGCACCGCCGACCCGTCCGAGACTACGGCCACGCTGTTGCCTTTGGTCGTGAGCGCGTAGGCCTTGTGCCGGTCCTTCGCGATCGCTTGGGCCACGCGCCCCACGCCCGGGGTATAGACCATGGACAGGGTGTTCCGGGTCGTCACGGGCAGTGTCGCGGCGACATGGATCTTGCCGCCGAGGTGCATCAGGAAGATGCGGTCGGAGGCCGAAAGGACTTCGACGTCGGGAAGCGCGTTCAGCGCCGCGAGCACTCGCTCGCCATGCGGTTCATCCTTGACGTCGAATGTGATGTCGCGAACCACGAAGGCCGCGTTGGCCGACACGATATCTACCGCACCGATACTGGCGCCCTCCTCCGCGATCAGGTTCGCCACCTGGGCGAAGATTCCGATCTTGTTCGCCAGCGACAGGCGAACCGTCAGCCGGTAGTTGCTATAGGGGCCGATATCGCTCACGGGTCGTGCCTCAATATGTCCTCACAGTAGCATATCTTTTCCGGTAGATCGAAAGATTTGCTGCCGGCGTCCCCACGGTTGACCACCGGTTGAACCCGGTGTTACCGTGGGCGCCATGGCGCGAGACGACTCAAGCCCCAAGGCCAACCGACTCGTTCACGAAACCAGCCCCTATCTCCTGCAGCACGCCCACAATCCGGTCGATTGGTATCCCTGGGGACCCGAGGCGCTCCGGCGCGCCAAAGAGCTGAACAAGCCGATCCTGCTGTCCATCGGGTATTCCGCCTGCCACTGGTGTCACGTCATGGAGCGCGAATCCTTCGAGGATGAAAAAATCGCCGGGCTCATGAACGAGCACTTCGTCAACATCAAGGTCGATCGGGAGGAGCGGCCCGACCTCGACGAGATCTACATGCAGGCGACGCTCGTCCTCAACCAAGGCCAGGGCGGTTGGCCCATGACGGTCTTCCTGACGCCGGATCAACATCCGATCTTCGCCGGCACGTATTTTCCGCCGACCGATCGATGGGGTCGTCCGGGGTTCGGCACGCTTCTGGAAAAGATCGCCGAGTTCTGGCGGCAGGACCCCCAGGGCCTCACGCAGCAGGCCGCGCAACTGACCCAGCGCATCCGGGCCGAGGTGGAAGCGGTGTCGCCCCTGGCGGTGGGAGAGGCCGAGCTCGACGCCGCGGTGACCCAGTATGCGGAGGATTTCGATGCGCGTTACGGTGGATTCGGCGGCGCGCCCAAGTTCCCTCCCGCCACCGGCCTCTCGCTCCTGCTGCGGCGGTATCACAGGACCGGAGACGAGCAGATCGTGCGCATGGTCCAGACGACGCTCGATGCCATGGCAGCGGGGGGCATCTACGATCAGATCGGGGGCGGGTTCGCGCGCTATTCCACCGACCAGCGGTGGCTGGTCCCCCACTTCGAGAAGATGCTCTATGACAACGCGCTCCTGACCAGGACCTACCTCGAAGCGTTTCAGGTCACCGGGGAGGCGAGATATCGCACGGTGGCGGCCGAAACTCTGGATTACATATTGGCGGAGATGACGTCGGCCGAAGGCGGTTTTTATTCCGCGACCGATGCCGACTCGGAGGGGGTGGAGGGCAAGTTCTTCGTCTGGACCCCGACGGAGGTGCGCGCCGCGCTGCCCTCGGAGGAGGACGCCCGCCGGGTCTGTGCCTATTACGACATCACGCCGGCGGGAAACTGGGAGCAGGCCAGCATCCCGAACCGGCCGCGCAGTCCCGAGGAGGTCGCGCGGGAGCTGGGCATCTCGCCCCAGGAGCTGCTCGACACGGTTGCCCGCGCGCGGCCGCTCCTTTACGAGGCGCGATCCAAGCGCGTGCCCCCGGGGTTGGACGACAAGGTGCTGACGGCCTGGAACGGCATGATGATCAGCGCCATGGCCGAGGGTGCACGGATCCTGGGAGAGAATCGCTACCTGGTGGCGGCCGAAGAGGCCGCCGACTTTCTCCTGCGAACGCTCTCGCGTCCGGACGGCGGGCTCTATCGCACGTATCGGGCCGGCCACGCGCACCTCCACGCCTGTTTGGAGGACTATGCCTACCTGGCCGAGGGGCTCATCGACCTTTACGAGGCGGGCGGGCACGAAGGGTTCCTGACCGAGGCGGCCCGGCTGGCGGAGCGGATCCTCGGCGATTTCGCCGACGAGGAGCATGGTGGCTTTTTCACGACGGCCAAGGACCATGAGGCGCTCATCGTTCGAAGCCGGGAAGGCCCGGACGGGGCCACGCCCAGCGGCAACGCCGTGGCCGCGTCCGCCCTCGCGCGATTGTCGTTCCATTTCGCGCGGGAGGATTTTCGGGAGGCGGCGATCCGTGCGGTGCGTGCCTACGGGAGACAGATCGCCCGGTTCCCGCGCGCCTTTGCGAAGAGCCTTGCCGTGGCGGACCTCCTGCTCACCGGACCGGTCGAGCTGGCCTTCGTGGGCAGTCCCGGAGAGCCCGGGTACGAGTCCTTGCGGGCAGCTGCCAGCCGGCAGTACCTGCCCGGCCGCATCATCGCGCACAACGACGACCCCGCGGGTCCCCCGCCGCAGCATCCCCTGCTCGCCGGCAAGATGCTCGTCAACGACCGAGCGGCCCTCTACATCTGCCGAAACTTCGCCTGCCAGACGCCCGTGACGGAGCCGGAACAGGTCGGGGAGGCGTTCCGGCAGTTTCAGTCACAGGTCGCGGCCCCGGGCGCCGCAGCCTCGAAGGCCCTGGAGGGCCTGCGGTTGCCGGGCAAGGCGACAGCGGGTGGCACAGCCGCCTATGCCGTGCGGTTCGTCGGCGCGCCGGACGGGGCGCACGCATCCCATTCCTACGTCACGCTGGGATCGACGGGGCTCACGATCAGCCGCCTGGGGTTCGGGGGATACCGGATCGACAGCGACGAAGCGGAGCATCGCGAGGCCCTGCGCAAGGCGCTGCGCGGCGGGTGGAACCTCATCGATACCTCCACGAACTACACCGACGGGGGCAGCGAGCGGCTCATCGGGAGCGTGCTGGCGGAGTTGGTCAAATGTGGCGACGTGAAGCGCGAGGAAATCGTCGTCGTCTCCAAGATTGGCTACGTCCAGGGTCAAAACCTGAAACGGGCGGAAGCGAAGGAGAAGGCCGGAAAGCCCTTCCCGGAGATGGTCAAGTACGCCGAGGGCATCTGGCATTGCCTGCATCCTGAATTTCTCGCGGAGCAACTCAGCCTCTCGCTGGATCGCCTGGGCCTGGACACGCTCGATGTCTGCCTTCTGCACAATCCCGAGTACTTCTTGTCCGACGCGGCCCATCGGGGCACCAAGGATCTCCCCGGTACGCGCGAGCGGTTCTACGGACGGCTGGAGGCCGCCTTCGCCTTCTTCGAGGCACAGGTGATGGCCGGACGGCTGCAGTGGTACGGGGTGTCTTCGAACACCTGCGCCGCGGCGGCCGACGATCCCGAGGCCACGTCCGCCTCCCGCATGCTGGAGGCCGCGGAAGCCGCGGCTCGTCGGGTGGGGCAGGCCTCCCACCACTTCCGCGTGCTGCAGTGCCCCATGAATCTCTACGAGTCGGGCCCCGCGCTCATGCCGAATACCGGCAAGGAATCGGCCCAGACTGTGCTCGCCTTCGCGCAGGAACACGGCGTCGGCGTGCTGGTGAATCGGCCGCTCAACGCGATGCCCTCGTCGCGCGGCGGTATGGTGCGGTTGGCGGAATTCCCCGCCGAGTCCCCGTTTGTCGAGTTTGAGGCGCAGCGCAACAAGGTCGCAGGTCTGGAGGCCGAATATCGTGAACGCCTGGCACCGCATGTCAAACACGGCGGACAGGGCATGCCGCCGGAAGATTACTTCCGCTGGGCCGAGGAGCTGGACCGGATCCGGCCCCGCGTGCTGGGGCTCGAGCACTGGGATCAGATCGAGGGGCAGATGGTGGCGCCACACCTCAACCAGGTGCTCAGGGCCTTGAGCCAGCATTTCAAGGGGGAGATGACCGACCAGTGGAACGCCTGGCGCGAGCGGTATATCCCCGAGCTTCTGGTCTTGATTCGCGAGATGCGACGGGAATCCACGGAGAAAAGCCGAGCCAGGGCATCGGCCATCGAGGAGGTCATCGACCCCCTCTTGCCGGAGCCCCGGCGCAAGGCCTCCCTCTCACGGAAGGCCCTGTGGGTCCTGGCAAGCACCCCGGGCGTCACCTGCGTGCTCAACGGTGCGCGGACGCCGGCCTATGTGGACGACGCGTCGGCGGTCCTCCAATGGGAGCCGCTCACCGGGGTCGAGCCGGTCTACGAGGCCCTGAGCCGGAACGGCTGAATGCGGCTCACGAGTGAGTGCGCAGCACGCGCCGCTCTCCCAGACGACAAATTTTTGTCGAAAACCGAGTCCCGGCGGCCGAGCTACGGGAGAGAATTTGCTAGAATTTTTCTAGAAATTTGATACAACCCAATCAGGGGTCAGGAGCCGCCGATCCTCCCATCGCGACTGGTGCTCAATCACTCTGTTGAGAGAAAGGGTCCCATGATGGAACAGACCACCCGTGTTGCCTTGGGTTCCGGACTGGCCCTGGCCTTGCTCACCGGGTTCATCGGATGCGCCGGCCACACGACGGCCAGCTCGGTTGGGCACGAAACACAGCAGCCCCCGCCGAAAGAGATCGCCTTGCCGGATCTGGCCGTCGAGGAGCGTGTCAAGCAAGAGCCGGTCGTCCCTTCGGCGGTGCCTCCCGGGTCGGTGCAGCCGCAGCAAGAAGCCGACGCCATCATCGAACCGCCCATGCCCGAGCCGGAGCCTCCGACGGTTGCGGAAACTGACCTGATGCCATTTGACATGGATCAGGACCCAACCGGGGTCTTCCTCCTGGACATCCCGTTCAACTTCGACCAGTACTCTCTGCGCGACGACGCGCTCGCGTTCGTGGAAGTCAACGCGACACGGCTGAGGGAAGAAAGCGTCGGCAAAGTCGTGCTCGAAGGTCGGGGCGACGAAGTCGGGACCGCCGACTATAACCTCGTGCTGGGCGAGCGGCGCGCCCGGGAGGTCAAGCGCTATCTCCAGAACCTGGGGCTCAAGTCTTCGAGCATGAGAGTTGTCAGCTATGGCAAGGAGCGTCCGCTTTGCTTCGAGCACACAACGGACTGCTGGCAACTTAACCGCAGCGTCCGCATGGTCGTCGAATAATCAAGCTGGAGTGGCGCCGGCGCATCGGACGCCGGCGTCAGTCCCTTCTTCACCCCTCATCGCACAGCCGCCGCCTCACCATCCCTCTCCGAGCGCACCCAACTGATTCGCTCCTGGGCGTCCAACACCCCCCCGTCGTGAAACCGGCCTCCTTGCGTTCTCCTCAGTGATCTGGACGGATCCGGCTGCCTTCCTTCGCACATTTAACCGTGGTTTTAATCCTCCGTAACAGCACTGTAATGGGGAGGGCGTACCCTTCCGTCCGATACCCCGCGCTCACTGTGGCATCAATGAAACGGGAGGGTACGACTCATGCGGCCTTCGATACGATGGTGGGTCGGCGTGTCCGTGGTGATTGTGCTCGGCGTTCTGGCTGGGTGGCATCCGGCGGCGGCCGATGAGCTGACGGAGATCCTCCGTGAGAAAGGCACCCTCACGAAAGAGGATTACATCCGGATCAAGGCGGCGGAGGAGAAAAAGGCCGAGGAGCAGCAAAAGCGTTTGGAAGAGGAGTTTCCCGTCAAGGTCGGATGGGGGAAAAAAGGCTTTACCCTGAGCACCCGAGACGGAAAGTGGAAAACCGCGATCCAGTGGCGGTTGCAGTTCCGGTACACCTACCCGGAGGACCAGGACGAGGATTCCGTTTCAGATTTCAGCGACAACGCGGAAAGCACGTTTGAAATCCGCCGCGCTCGAATGAAAGTCGGCGGGCATGGGTATCAACCCTGGTTGAAATATTACTTCGAGGTCGACTGGCAACCGGTCAGGAGCGCCGGCAGCTCTGGCTCGGAAGCCCGGTTGCTCGACTGGCGGATTATGCTGGAGAAATACAAGTTCGCACAACTGCGGATCGGACAATGGAAGATCAACTACAACCGTGAGCGGGTCGATTCCTCGGGAAAGCAGCAGTTCATCGAGCGGTCGATCGTGAACAGTCCATTTACGATCGATCGGCAAATGGGCGTGATGCTCTACGGGCATGTGTTCCCGGGGACCATGGCGGACGGCTGGTATTATGCGGGTGTGTATACGGGCTCGGGACGGGGTGAGCGAAACGACGACGCCAATATGATGTATCACGGCCGGGTGCAGTGGAATTTCCTCGGTCGGGATTTGGCGTTCTCGCAAAGCGACGTCGAGTATCATGAGCGACCCGCCGGCAGCGTCGCCTGGGCCGGCGCGACCAATATCGGCGACTGTACCCGGTGGAGCTCGAGTGGATGCGGCACGCTTGCGACGCCGACGAGCCTGGGGACTCCCTTCACCCCCGATTCCGTTGCGGCGGATGGTCAGTTTCGAACGGATCAGCAGATGGTCGAGCTCGCCTTCAAGTGGCGCGGATTCTCACTCCAGAGCGAGTACCACTGGAAGCAGGTGAAGGATGCGGGCCGTTCCGCCACAGGGTCGTTTGGGGGCGCGCTTCCATCCAAAACAAATCTAATGGGGAGCTATTTCAACGTCGGCTACTTTCCCCACTACATTGCAAGGGCGGTCCCCAAA